>CAZAWL010000381.1:0-1501 GCA_964488705.1 uncultured Sphingopyxis sp. | reverse complement strand
ACTGATCGACCAGTTGCTCGACACGATGGGCGATGTGGCCGGGGCGCGCTGGCAGAACCGCGACCAGCTCCACCTCACGCTCGAATTTCTGGGCGACGTCGCGCCCCCTGCGGTCGATGCGCTGCACGACGGCCTGTTGCGCATCCGGCATCAACCGCTGTCGCTGTCGGTTGCGGGCGTCGGCCATTTCGAGGATCGCGGGCATCCCATCGCCCTGTGGGCGGCAGCCGGGCCACACGACGCCCTCGGCATTTTGGCCAAAAAAGTGCGGGCTGCGGCGCGACGTGCGGGGTTACGCCCGGTGGCGCGACGATTTGTCCCGCACATCACGCTGGCGCGGCTCAATCGCAGCTGCGGGCCGATTGCGGATTTTCTGGCGCGGCACAGCGACCTGCGCAGCGCCGACCACCCGGTCGACCGGTTCGGGCTCTACCTCAGCGAACCAGGGGCGCAGGGGTCGGTCTATCGCTGCCTTGCGAGCTTTCCACTCGGCAACGCCACCTAGCCGTTAATCGTCAGTCGGGCTGCGCCGCAACCGGCGGCATTAACGCGGCGACCAAGCCGGCGGCGCCAGCCTGCACCTCCGCCCACGTTTCCTCAAAGGCATCGTCCAGCAGGTAATAGGGGTCGAGCACGGCTTCGCCGCCACGCCCGGGCACATGGTCAAGCAACAGCGATAGTTGCGCACGGCTGCCGGCCGGGCGCAGACGTTGCAGATCGGTGAGGTTTTGCCCGTCGAGTGCGATGATGTGGTCAAAGCGCCCATAATCCTCGGCGACCAGTTGGCGCGCCCGATAATGGTCGATGCTGTGTCCGTGTCGCCGGGCGACCGCCCGCGCCCGCCGGTCGGGTGGCAAACCGGCGTGCCAGTCGCCGGTGCCGGCGGAATCGACAGTGATCGCCAGGCCCGCCTGTTCGGCAGCGACCGTCAGTGCCAGCTGCGCCAGTGGCGAGCGACAGATATTGCCGAGGCAGACGAACAGCACCGACGGCGCTGCCGTCCCGTTAGTGTTGGCACCCGATTGCTCCCGGCTCATCACACCTCCACCCGATTGGCCCACCAGGGTCAGGCCCGTGATTGACCAAAGCCAGCTTGCCATGCGCCGACGCATGCGCCATCCACCATCAGGCTAGCGCGATTTCGAGTGAGGTGTAACCACCGAACAACTCGGAAATCGCGCAAAAACAACGACACTGGACCGCGATTGTGATTCAATCAAAATCAGACGCGGTCTAATGGCTGGTCGGCCTGGTGCAAGCCAAAAGGATAGTATGACGATGACCGATACAGGCGATCAGGCGGCAGGGTCGGAACCCCGGCCGGAACAGAGCGCGAGCGGCTATAGCTGGTATGTGCTGGGCGTGCTCGTCATCGTCTATATCCTCAACTTCATTGACCGGCAGATTGTCAGCATCCTCGCGGTCGACATTCAACGCGACCTTCAACTCAGCAATTCGGACATGGGCTTTCTGGGCGGGGCCGCCTTTGCCGTCTTCTATG
>CAZAWL010000380.1:0-1502 GCA_964488705.1 uncultured Sphingopyxis sp. | reverse complement strand
CCGACAATGCCCATATGAATGGCAAAACCGCCATCGGCGGCGGACAGCATCGCCACAAAGGCGACGAACAGCACCAGCAACCATATGCCGGCCCGGGTCAATGTGGATTCGATCGTCATCGCGCACCCTTTTTCGCAAATCTCTGTGTCCGGCCCTGCACCATGCGGCGGGGTGCAACATTGACCGGCGTCAAAATCGTCGTGGCAAATGTCCAGGGAGTCAGACCGCGCTGCTGAACCGGCCGGGTGCGCCGTCGCGATAGGGGTCGAACAGTGCCGCAATGGTCCGGGCATAGGGCCGGGTCGCTGCCGTCGGGTGCAGTTCGCACCGGTCCAGCATCGCCAGTCCGCGATCAATGAACGGAGCCAGCAACCGCGATGCCGTGCCGGCATTGACGACCCCCGACAGGTCGGCCGGCCGATTGCACAATATATCCTCTATCACCAGCGCACGTTCACGGTCGTCCCGGGTACGTAAGGTGCCGACGGCACCGGCTAACTGACCGGCCGACATGCGCATGCGGTAACGCCCCGCATTTTTCTCGTTCTGGATGATGCGGTCGGGAAACAGGCTGATCGCACTCGCGCCAAGGCCGAGCAGAAATTCGGCCGGGTCGTCGGTGAATCCCTGAAAATTGCGGCGCAGCGCCTGATTTTCGCTGGCGATGGCTAGCGGGTCGTGCGGCATCGCGAAATGGTCGAACCCGACAGCGACATAACCTGCATCGGTCAGGCGCGCATGGCCGTGGGCCGCCATGAAAAAGCGGTCATGCTGGCCAGGCAAGGCGGATGCATCGATCCGGCGCTGGCGCGGCAAAAGATGCGGCACATGGGCATAGCCGAACAGCGCGATCCGCTCGGGACGCAGCGCAATAGTCTGGTCGAGCGTTGCATCGAGATCCGCAATGCTCTGGCCTGGCAGTCCGTACATCAGGTCGAAATTGATCGACGCGATTCCTGCCGTGCGCAGTTGGTCGACCGCCCGGCAAATGTGGCTGAGGTCCTGTATGCGACCGATGCGCCGTTGAATGTCGTGGCTGAATGTCTGTACGCCGAGGCTGGCAAGCTTTGCGCCCGCAGCCCCCAGCACCCGCGTCCATTCCGTTGTCAGCCCCCGCGGGTCGAGCTCGACCGAGATGGTCGGCGCGCCGGCCGCAAAGGCCGTTTGAACATGATCGAGCAGCCGAACAAAGGCTAGTGGCGAAATCGCGTTGGGGCTCCCTCCGCCGAACGCGATGCGGCTGATCGCGGTGTCGGTGCCGACGCGGGCCGCGACGAGGTCGATTTCCCGACCGAGCGCGTCGAGATAGGCGTTCAGCCGCTGCCCCTTGTTGGCCGCACCGGTGTTGCAACCGCAATACCAGCAAATCTGGTCGCAATAGGGAATGTGGACATAGAGCGAGGTCGCACCGGCGATGCTGGCCAGCCCTTCTGCCTGCGCCACTATCGTGGCGGTGCGGCTCAGGGACACGAGCGGCGAGGCGGTCGGCAACCTGATGAGCG
>CAZAWL010000379.1:0-1510 GCA_964488705.1 uncultured Sphingopyxis sp. | reverse complement strand
AGCGCGGCATTGCGGATGATGACAGCATGTTCAGTGCGGTATTGACGGGAAATGTCGCGGGCGAAGCCGACCGTACCGAGCAGCTGGCCGAGGCTGTCAAATACCGGCGCCTTGTAGGTTTCGTGCCAGGCGGTGCCGGTTTGCGTGGTGATCTGCTCGATGCTCAGTTTTTTGTTACCGCTGGCCATCACTTCGGCGTCATCGGCACGGTATTTCTCAGCCAGATCAGTCGGGAAGTAATCGAGGTCGGTCTTGCCGAGCATGACTTCGCTTGATTTGACCCCGGCGGCATCGGCAAAGTGACGGTTGATCGCCAGGAAGCGGGATTCCGTATCCTTGAGCCAGACGAGAAAGGGGAAGTTGTCGAGCAGGGCGCGCTGGTAGTGCTGGCTGCGGGCCATGCTTTGTTCGGCGGCGACATTGGCCACCCCGAGTTCGATCCGGTCGCTCAGGGCATCATCAATCAAACCGAGCTGGAGTGGGCGCATCAGGGAGTGTTCGGTGAGCAGGCCGACCAGTTTTTGGTCATGGTCAACCACGACCAGATGGCGGAAGTGGCGGTCCAGCATGGTCTGGGCGGCAGTGCTGAGCGGGCTGTCCAAGCTGACTGTCGCCACCGGCTGGGTCATCACCTCGGCGAGGCGGATATCGCCGTCTTTTTCAATGAACAGGCGAACCACATCGCGCTCGGTGATGATGCCAATGGCGCGTTCGCCCTCAACGACGATGACGCAACTGACCTGGCTCGATGCCATTGCATCGAGTGCCGCATCGAGCGTTGCGTTAGCAGTCAGGCGGGGAAATTGACTCTCCATCAGGTTATCGACATTGTTGAACTGGCGGAAAATGTCGAGTCCGATATGGCGTCGGAAATCGGTTTCGGTGACTACACCTTGCGGCTTGCCTTGCGGGTCGGTGACGACGAGATGGCGGATGCCGCGCAAGGCGGCGCTGTGGTAAGCCTCACGAAAATCGAGGTCTTCAGTGACGGTGTGCACCGGGCTGCTCATGATCGTGGTGATCGGCTGGCTGCCATTTTGATGCTGGCGCATGGCTTGCAGGATGTCGTGTTCGGTGACGATGCCGAGCACCTTGTCATTGTCGACCACGATGACCGAAGAAATACGCGAACCGACCATCAGCCCGGCGGCATCGGCGATGCTTGCCGCCGAGGACACGCGGTCGGCGTGATTGGTCATTAATTGGGCGACAGTGGGCATGGGGTGTTCGCGAACTGGATAAGCGTTTGATGATAACGCACTCGCCGCGTCACTGCTTGCTGCTTAGCGCCGGCTGACGATGAGGATTCCGGCAACGACCAGCCCGGCGCCGGTGATCTGGGCCAGTGAGATATGTTCATTGAGCAGCCACCAGCCGAAGCCAATGGTGAGCAGCGGCCCAACCATGCTGAACAGCGATGCCTGCCCGGCGCCGATCCGGCGAATTGCCGCTGATTGCGCGAAGACCGGGACGACCGCAGTGTTTTCTTCTTTACCTACCTGAGGGCCGG
>CAZAWL010000378.1:0-1520 GCA_964488705.1 uncultured Sphingopyxis sp. | reverse complement strand
GACCATGGAACCAGCCAATAATCAGGGGCCGACGACCGGCCTGACCCCGCATCTGCAAATCGGTGACGGGCGGGCGGCGGAAGCCATCGCCTTTTACATCGCGGCCTTTGGCGCCACCGAACTGGCGCGCATGGCAGAGGAAGGCGGGCCCCGGTTGATGCACGCGCACCTCATCATCAACGGCGCATCATTGATGATGCACGACGAATTTCCCGAACATGTCGACCCCAGCCTGCACGACAGCGGGCCGCCGCGCGGTGTGACGCTGCATCTGCAGGTGGATGATGCCGACGCTTGGTACAATCGGGCCATTGGCGCCGGTGCGACGCCCACCATGCCACTCGACAACATGTTCTGGGGCGACCGCTATGGGCAAGTGCAGGACCCGTTCGGCCACACATGGTCCATCGGCGCACGCATCGGCTAAGGAAGGAGTGATGACCATGAGTAAATTGGCCACATGCCTGTGGTTCGCAGGCGGCGCAAAGGACGCGGCCGACCTTTATTGCGGATTATTTCCCGACAGCCGCGTCGACCGCGTCGATGCCGCGCCGACCGACTATCCCGGCGGCAAGGCGGGCGATGTGCTGACCGTCAACTTCACGCTGATGGGCCAGCCCTTTATGGGGCTCAACGGTAAGGCGGAAAATGGTTTTACCGACGCCGTGTCGTTTCAGGTGTTTACCGACACACAGGACGAAACCGACCGTTATTGGGCCGCGCTGACCGCCGATGGCGGCGGCGAAATGGCATGCAGCTGGTGCTATGACCGGTTTGGTGTGCGCTGGCAGATTGTCCCGCGCGTGCTGATGGATGCGCTGGGTCACCCCGACGCGATGGTGCGTGGGCGGGTGTTCAGCGCGATGCAGGCGATGGTCAAGATCGACCATGCGGAGGTCGAAGCGGCGGTGAAGGGATCATGAATTCATGATCCTCTATGGCCACCCCTTTTCTTCCTACACGTGGAAGCCGCTGATTGCGCTCTATGAAAAGGGCCTGGATTTCGAGTTTCGTACGTTGGACGAGGCGGTGCAGCCGGGCAATCTGGAGGCCATGAAAACATTGTGGCCGACCGGCCAATTTCCGGTGCTCGACGATGATGGCCGGATCCTTCCCGAAAGCAGCATCATCATCGAACATCTCGACCAGCGGTTTCCCCAAACCGCGCGCATGATCCCGGCTGATGCCGATCACACCCTCGACGTACGATTGATGGACCGGATTTTCGACACCCAGTTTGAAGCGCGATTCCAGGCCATTGTTGGCGAGTACCTGCCCTTCATTACCGAAACCCCTGACCTCAACCGCATCGAACGGGCGCGATCCGGGCTGTCGATCATTTACCAGTGGCTGGAAAGGCGGCTGCCGGAAACGGAGTGGGCTTGCGGGCAGACGTTTACGCTGGCCGATTGTTCGGCCGCGCCGGCACTATTCTATGCCGACTGGACCCACCCGATACCCGACAGCTGTCCGCGCTTGCGGGCATACCGCGCGCGCCTGCTTGCCCGCGCCTCGGTGTC
>CAZAWL010000377.1:0-1520 GCA_964488705.1 uncultured Sphingopyxis sp. | reverse complement strand
GAGCATCGACACGACGACCGGCATGTCCGCGCCGCCGATGGGGATGATCAGCAGGAAGCCGATAAGGAACGACAGACCCACGATTAGCCAGAAATCCACGGGCGATTGTGAATGCCAGAAGCCGAAGGTGAAAAAAGCAATCGCCAGCAACAGGCCGATATTGATGATGTGCCGACCTGGCAGCAGGATGGGCGCGCCAGACATTTTGCCTGCGAGTTTCAGGAATGCGATGACCGAACCGGAGAAGGTGATCGCACCAATGGCAACGCCAAGTGCCATTTCAATTTTGCTCGCACCGCTGATAAAGCCGTCCACCCCGACAATGCCAAACGCCTCCGGGTTTAGGAACGCTGCAACGCCCACCAGCACCGCCGCCAGACCGACTAGCGAGTGGAACGCTGCCACCAGTTGCGGCATATCGGTCATGGCAATTTTGCGGGCTGTAAAAATACCAAAAACGGCTCCAATTCCGATAGCTACTAGAATTTGACCCAGCGTCGTGAAATCGACGAGCAAACTGTAATGCTCTCGTCCGGCTGGCGTGTCGGGTGTGAGCATTGGTACATGCGTCACCAGCGTCGTGACGACGGCAATCGCCATACCGGCCATGCCGAAACGGTTGCCGCGCTGTGACGTTGCGGGGCTGGAAAGGCCGCGCAGCGACAGGATGAAGCATACGCCCGCGATCAGATAAGCGATCAAAGCCCAGGCGGGGGTGGCCGCATGTTCCATGCTCAGCGGTCCTTTTTCTTATACATGGCGAGCATGCGCGCTGTGACGGCAAAGCCGCCAAAGATGTTTACGCTGGCCATCACGATGGCGGCGAGGCCGAGCCAGCGTGCGACGGTTCCGCCCGAGCCGATGACCGGGGCCGCCGCGGCAATCAGGGCGCCGACAATGATGACCGACGAAATGGCGTTGGTGACCGCCATCAATGGCGTGTGCAGCGCGGGTGTGACCGACCAGACGACATAATAGCCGACGAAACAGGCCAGCACGAAGATCGAGAGGATTGATATAAAGTCCATCATCAGTTCCCCAACAGCCTTTCGTGCACAACCTTGCCGCCCTGCGTCAGCCGGATGGCATCGCCGATTTCCGCGTCAAGCACTGGCCGCCCGGCCTCGGCATCCCAAAAGGCAGCGAGGAAGTTGTACAGGTTGCGCGAAAACAGCGCGCTGGCGTCGGCGGCCATCGATGAAGTGATATTCTGTGCCCCGATCAGCGTGACGCCATGTTTGACGACTGTCTGGCCAGCCACAACGCCCTCGACATTGCCGCCGCTTTCAGCAGCGAGGTCAACGATAACCGAACCGGGGCGCATCGTCGCAATCTGCGCGTCGCTGATCAGGCGCGGAGCCGGCCGACCGGGAATCAGCGCGGTGGTGATGACAATATCTTGCTTGGCGAGGTGACCAGACACGAGTTCGGCCTGTGCCTTTTGATAGTCGTCCGACATTTCGGTGGCGTAACCGCCCGCGCCTTCGCCCTCTATTCCCGCAACGCTTTCAACGAAGATG
>CAZAWL010000376.1:0-1522 GCA_964488705.1 uncultured Sphingopyxis sp. | reverse complement strand
GTTGGTCACCGTCACCTGGATGGCCTGGGTGACGACAAGGGTGCCGTCGCTGGCCTGGACGGTAACCTCGTAGATGTTATTGGCGCCGGCGTTGGTGGGGGCTTCGAAGTTTGGCGCCAACCCAAAACTCAGCACACCGGTGCCGGGGTTGATGTTGAACAGCGCCTGGTCGGCCCCACCGACGATTGAATAGGTCAGGGTCTGCGCGGGCAAATCGGCATCCGTTGCCGTCACAGTAGTCACTGCAGTACCGTTCCCGACAACGATAACCGCTGCACTGGCGCTACCACCGTTGCTGGAGATGCCCGGCTTGGCATCATTGACAGGATTAACCAGAACGGCAAAGGCCTGGGTGGAAAAGCTGCCGTCCGCGGAAGTGGCACGCACGACGACTGTGTGAATAGAGGCGATTTCCCGATCGATTGGGCCGGCAAGCGTTACGAGCCCGGAGGCGCCGTCGATGGCAAAACGCCCCCCGGCCGAGTCGTCCAGGGTATAGATAGGCGCGTTGTTGGTGGCATCAGCGTCGAGGGCAGACGCAGTGATGCCCACAAGGGTACCGATCACCGCGTTTTCGTCTACTGCGTTGGCCACGCCATCGGCATCGCTGACCGTGCCGATGGCAAACTCGTTGACGTCAACCACACCGACTGAAAAATTTTGCGTATTGAACGACCCATCCGTCGAATCCGCACGCACCACAATGTTATGACTGGTCGCAAACTCGGCATCCAACGCACTGGCCACCATGACAATACCGGTCATCGCATCGATCGCGAACCGACCGCCGGCACTGTCCGTCAGGGAGTATGTCACCACGTCCGCGACATCGGGGTCGATGGCTGCGGCGGTAATTCCCACCAGGGTGCCCACGCCCGCGTTCTCGGCGACGCCATTGGCCGCGGCGTCCGCATCGCTGACCGCTCCCACTCCGGCATCGTTCGCGTCATTCACCGCGATCGTGAACAGGGCCGTGGAGAAACTGCCGTCGGCACTGCTGGCGCGCACGGTGATGGCGTGGCTGGTCGCGGTTTCGTAGTCCAGCGCCCCCGCGACGCTGACCTCGCCCGTCGCTGCGTCGATCCCGAAGCGGCCACCGGCCGAACTGTCCAACGTGTAGGTGATCGCATTGGTGGTCGCATCGGCATCAACGGCGGCGGCATTGACGCCGACGACTGTGCCGACACCTGCGTTCTCCGCCACACCATTTGCCGCGCCATTCACGTCGCTGATCGGGCCTACCGGAAATTCATTCGAATCCGTCACGGTCACTGCAATCGCCTGAGTGTCGATGAGAGTGCCGTCGCTGACCTGCACTGTCAGGTTGTAGACGTTGTTGGCACCGGCATCGGTCGGCGCTTCGAAGTTTGGTGCCGCAACAAAACTCAGCACCCCGGTGCCGGGATTGATCGTGAAACCCGCCGCATCGACCCCGCCACTGATCGAGTAAGTCAAGGTCTGCAGCGGCAGGTCGGCATCACTGGCAGTAACCGAGGCTACGGCAGTGGCATTCTCCGCAACG
>CAZAWL010000375.1:0-1528 GCA_964488705.1 uncultured Sphingopyxis sp. | reverse complement strand
GCGCCTGGCCGTGGGCGACAAGGTTGTCGCCGGTCAGAAAGTGGACGTAAAGCCGGGCAATGCGATGCTGCTGTCGCAGATGCCTGTCGGTACGATCATCCACAATATTGAAATGAAGCCGGGCAAGGGCGCGCAGATCGCGCGGTCGGCAGGCACCTATGCGCAGCTGGTCGGCCGCGACCGCGGCATGGTGATCGTGCGTCTCGGCTCTGGTGAACAGCGCTACATCCGTGGTGAATGCATGGGCACCGTCGGTGCCGTGTCCAACCCGGACAACGCCAACACCAACCTCGCCAAGGCAGGCCGCAACCGTTGGCTGGGCAAGCGCCCGCTGACTCGCGGCGTTGCCAAGAACCCGGTCGACCACCCGCACGGCGGTGGTGAAGGCCGGACTTCGGGCGGCCGTCATCCGGTGACCCCATGGGGCAAGCCGACCAAGGGTGCTCGCACCCGTCACAACAAAGCGACCGACAAGATGATCATCCGGTCGCGTCACGCTAAGAAGAAGAGGTAAGCCATGGCTCGTTCGGTCTGGAAGGGTCCGTTCGTCGAGCTCAGCCTTCTCAAGAAGGCTGAGGCTGCCACCGAATCCGGTGGGCGCGCGCCGATCAAGACCTGGTCGCGTCGGTCGACCATTCTCCCGCAGTTCGTTGGCCTGACGTTCAACGTCTACAACGGGCGCAAGCATGTTCCTGTTTCCGTGACAGAAGACATGGTGGGCATGAAGCTCGGCGAATTTGCGCCGACCCGCTTCTTCCCCGGTCACGCCGCGGACAAAAAGGGTAAGCGCAAGTGAGCAAGCCACAAGCCCCGCGCCGTGTCGGCGAAAAGGAAGCGCTCGCCGTTGGCACGACCATCCGTGGTTCGGCGCAAAAGCTCAATCTGGTTGCCGCGCTGATCCGCGGCCGCAAGGTTGGCGACGCGCTGAATGTCCTCGCCTTTTCCAAAAAGGCGATGGCCGTTGACGTGTCCAAGGTTCTCGCCTCGGCGATCGCCAATGCGGAGAACAACCATAATCTCGACGTCGACGCGCTTGTCGTCAAGGAAGCCAGCGTCGGCAAGGCGATGACCATGAAGCGGTTCCACACGCGTGGCCGCGGCAAGTCGACCCGCATCCTGAAACCATTCAGCCGCCTGCGCATCGTCGTAGAGGAAAGGGAAGAGGCGTAACATGGGCCACAAGACTAACCCCATTGGCCTGCGCCTTCAGGTCAACCGTACGTGGGACAGCCGCTGGTTTGCCGAGCGTGGCGAATATGGCCGCCTGTTGCTGGAAGACCTCAACATCCGCAAGTTCATCATGAAGACGTTGCCGCAGGCGGCGATTTCCAAGGTGGTGATCGAGCGTCCGGCCAAGTTGTGCCGCGTCAGCATCTATGCCGCGCGCCCCGGTGTGATCATCGGCAAAAAGGGTGCGGACATCGACAAGCTGAAAAAGCAAATCGGTGCGATGACCGACAGCGAGATCAGCCTGAACATCGTCGAAATCCGCAAGCCCGAAGTCGACAGCCGCCTCGTCGCCCAGGGC
>CAZAWL010000374.1:0-1557 GCA_964488705.1 uncultured Sphingopyxis sp. | reverse complement strand
CGCCCCGTGTTCTGCACGGGGCGGCTTTTTATGGCGCGCTCATTCGGCAGCGTCGGCGAGAGGGGATGATGCGCCCCGCACAAAATCGGCGGCATAGGCGGTCATCGCCGCAAACAGCGCCTGGATGGGGCGTAACCGGGCGGGGACGGGTTGGCCGGCATCATCCAGATACAACGACCGGTCGAACTCCACCTGCACCGCGTCCACACCATGGTTGGGGCGCGCGTGGCGCATGATGCTGTGCGCCCCGGCATAGGGGTCATTGCGGGCAACGCTGAGCCCCTGCCCCTCCGCCAGACCCATCAAAGCATCGACCAGCTGCAGCGACGCCGTCGCGCCATAGCGATCACCAAACACCATCTGCGGTGTGCCATTGGCCTGCCGGGGCATCGAGTGCAGATCGATCAGCACCGCACGGCCAAAGCGGGCCCGCGCCTGCGTCAGCGCCTGCGTGATCGCGGCGTGGTAAGGACGGTGGAAATGCGCGATCCGCGCGGCCAGTTCGGCAGGGCTGAGCCGACGACGCCATAATGGGCCGGCACCCTGCAAACGGCCCGGAACCAACCCCAGGCCGATACGCACGCGAAGCGGCACGGGGTGGCGCTGCGCACCGCCCTCTACCAGCTGATGATCCCACTCATCCTCTGCACGGTTGAGGTCGATCAGCGCCCGCGCATACTGTGCCTGAATGACCGTCACGCTGTCGCTGTTCAGCGCATCGGCAACGAGGTCCACATAACGGTCCTCCAGCCGGCGCAGAGTCGATGCATCCACTCGCGACTCAGCCAGCAACCACGCGGGGTAATGGCGACCGGCATGGGGAATCGTGACGACGACCGGTCCCGCCGGCGGCGCCGACCCGCGCCGGAGGAAGACGGGCTGGTCTGGCGTCGGGAGCGCAGGCGCATCTGTCATGGCCACGACATGCCCCAGCCTCGCCGGATACGCAAACCGGCGCACAGAAAATGTTAAGTTGCCAGCGCTATTGGTCAGTGTCACATTGCTGGCTGTGGTGCGCCGCCGCCCGACCGACACAGGGACTGGTTTTGATGATCCGCATTTTGCTGGCCGAAGATGACGAGGCGATGCGCAGCTACCTGGCGCGCGCGCTCGGCCGCAACGGCTATGACGTGACGTCCGCCGCGACCGGGCCAGAGGCGCTCGACCTGCTCGAATCGGGGACATTTGACCTGCTGCTGACCGACATTGTCATGCCCGAAACCGACGGCATTCAGCTCGCGCAACGGGCCCAATCGCTCGAAACGCCGCCCAAAGTCATGTTCATCACCGGCTTTGCCGCCGTCGCGCTTCAGGCCAATGATGCCGTGCCCGACGCTCGCCTGCTCTCCAAACCCTTTCACCTCAAGGATCTGGTGTCGGAAGTGGATGCCATGTTCGGTCACCAGGGCCAGCTGGGCAACGCCTGAATTTCGCGCGAGGCCGCATCATTCGCATCGATAGGCGCTTGCAATGCGGGCGATTGGTGCCTAAACGCGCCCTTCGCGTGGGCGTATAGCTCAGTGGTAGAGCACTGTGTTGACATCGCAGGGGTCGCAA
>CAZAWL010000373.1:0-1571 GCA_964488705.1 uncultured Sphingopyxis sp. | reverse complement strand
CCTTTTCGTCGATGAGATGGCCGCTGGCGAAGCGATCGAGCCGGAACTGCGTGGCCGCTTCGTGCGGCTCGTCGCGCGCAATCAGGTGCGCAAACGCCAGCCCCGAGCCGGGCGTCGCCTTGAAGCCGCCATAGCACCAGCCGGCGTTCAGATATAATCCCCTGGTCGGGGTACGGTCGATGATCGGTGAACCGTCCATCGACATGTCCACCAGCCCGCCCCAGCTGCGCAAGATTCGGGCGCGACCGATCGCAGGCATCAGCGCCATGCCGCCTTCGCAGACATCCTCCAGCGTCGGAAGATTGCCCCGCTGCGCATAGCTGTTGTAGCCATCGATGTCGCCCCCGAACACCAGGCCGCCCTTGTCCGACTGGCTGATATAGAAATGGCCGGCGCCGAAGGTGATGACGCCGGGGATGACCGGCTTCAGCCCTTCGGACACCATCGCCTGAAGCACATGGGTCTCGATCGGCAGCCGCAGGCCCGCCATCGCCGCGACCCGCGAGCTGCTGCCTGCCACGGCGATCCCGACCTTCTTCGCCGCGATCCTGCCGCGCGTGGTTTCGACGCCGAAAACAAAACCTTCCGCGATCGAGATACCCGTGACCTCGCAGTTCTGCACGATGTCGACGCCGCGATCGCTGGCGCTGCGGGCAAAGCCCCAGGCCACCGCATCATGGCGCACCGTGCCGCCGCGGGCCTGCAGCAAACCACCCTGAATCGGAAACCGCGCCGAATCGAAATTAAGGAAGGGATAGAGCCGGCGGACGCCCTCGCGATCCAGCAACTCGGCATCGACACCATGGATCCGCATGGCGTTGCCGCGCCTTGCATAGGCATCGCGCTGGGAGTCCGAATGGTACAGATTGAGGACGCCTCGCTGGCTGACCATGGCGTTGAAATTGATGTCCTGCTCCAGCCCTTCCCACAGCTTCATCGACAGCTCATAGAGCGGGATGTTTCCGGGCAGCAGGTAGTTGGAACGGATGATGGTGGTGTTGCGACCGACATTGTCGCCGCCGATCCATCCCTTCTCCAGCACGGCGACATTGGTGATGCCGTATCGGCTGGCGAGATAATGCGCCGTGGCCAGACCGTGGCCGCCGCCGCCAATGATGACGACATCATAGGCCGCACGCGGCGCCGCATCGCGCCACATCGGCTGCCAGTTGCGGTGTCCGGCCAGCGCCTTGGTAAGCAGGGAGTAGATCGAATATCGCATAAGGCATCCTCGGACGCAGTAGCCACTGTCACGTACCGCCGGCATCCGCTATAGAACGACAGCGACATCATCTTACCCGTGAGCGACATTCGTGACGCCGATTGCCTCCCCTGCCCTGGTCGGTTTCCTCCTGGTCGACGGGTTTGCGCTGATGTCCTTTGCATCGGCGGTCGAACCCTTGCGTGCCGCCAACAGCCTCGCCGGCCGAAAGCTTTACGACTGGACCATCCTTTCCGTGGATGGAAAGGAGATCAGCGCCTCGAGCGGCCTGACCATACGGCCGGATTGTGCCATCGGCACCGAAAGACCGTTCGACATCGTGCTGGTTTGCGCCGGCGGCAATCCCACC
>CAZAWL010000372.1:0-1571 GCA_964488705.1 uncultured Sphingopyxis sp. | reverse complement strand
TCGGCAGAATTGCTGGGTCTTAACCGTTTGTTCGCCATTTTCCGGCACAAGCACTGCACATTCTTCAACCATGTGGACCAGACATGCGCTTTGTAACAACATCAATCGCCCGACAGCCCGGCACCGGCATCGTCGCGCTTGGCGGCCTTGCAGCGGCATGTCTGTCCTGCACAAGTCCTGCCTTTGCGGCGGGAACACGCGCCGGTACCGTCATCGATAACACGGCCTCGGCCACCTATGACCAGGGTGCCGGAACGGTCACTGTCGATTCAAACGTTAATTCGCTGACGGTCGACGAGCTGATCAACACCATCGTCGACTGGACCGACAGCGCGGACGTTGTAACGACACCCGGCGCGACTGGCCAAGTCTTGCGTTTTCAGGTGACCAACAGCGGCAACGGTATCGAAACCTTTGCCCTGTCGACCGTCGGCACCATCGGCGGCGACGACTATAACCCCGTCGTAACGCAGATCATCATTGATGACGGCGACGGCATCTACGAACCTGGTCAGGACATCGTTTACACGCCGGGCAGCAATGACCCGGTGCTTGACCCGGATCAATCCATCACCGTCTTTGTCATCTCGACCACCCCCGGTGGCGTGGTCGACGGCAATCGCGGCGGCGTCCGGCTCATCTCCTCATCGACCACGGGCACAGGCGCACCCGGTACCAGTTTTGCCGGTGCGGGCGAAGGCGGCGGTAATGCCGTGCTGGGCACCAGTGGCGGCGATGATCAGGACGACGGGTTTTACGCGGTCAGCGGCGCAACCGTGGCAATTGCAAAATCGTCGACCGTTGCCGATCCTTTTGGCGGAACCAGCGCCGTTCCCGGGTCAACCATCACCTATACGCTCGTCGCGACCACGACAGGCAGCGGATCGCTGCCCAATCTGGTGATCAGCGACGCCGTCCCGACCGGCACCACCTATGTCGCCGGCTCTCTGACGCTCGGCGGCAGTGGCCTGACCGACGCCATCGATGCCGATGCCGGCCAATTCAGCAGCAACAGCATTCGCGTCGCGCTCGGCACCGTTGCCGGTGGCCAGACGCGCACCATCACCTTTCGCGTAACGATTAACTGAGGGAAGACTGCAATGAACTACAAGTTCGCTCTCGCTTGCGCCGCTCTGACCATTGCCGCCCCTGCCTACGCGCAATCGGCCAATGCCGTAGCGCTGACGAGCAATGTGCTGGTTGAACGGACATCGACCGACGCCAACGGCCGCAATCAGGTCACGCTGGAGGAACCGCGCGTCGTCGTCCCCGGCGATCGTCTGGTTTTCGTGATCTCGTACCGCAACAACGGAACGCAGCCGGCCACCGACTTTGTTGTCACCAACCCGATGCCTTCGGCAGTGGCGTATCAGAACAGCGAAGATGCCACCGCTACGCTGTCCGTCGATGGCGGGCGCAGCTGGGGCACCCTCGCCTCGCTTACCGTTGCCAACGGCGACGGCACCAGCCGGCCTCCGCGCCCCGAAGACCTCACCCACGTCCGCTGGGCATTCTCTCACCCCATCCCGGCAGGGCGTGCCTGGCGACTGATCTCCCGCGGCATCGTCCGC
>CAZAWL010000371.1:0-1579 GCA_964488705.1 uncultured Sphingopyxis sp. | reverse complement strand
ATTATGTCATCGGCGAAACGCTGACCGTCGACGGCGGCCTTGTCCACGCCGCACTCGGCACCTCGATCGACGCCTGAACCGATGGCAGAGGGTCATTGCCACCCGCGCTTCGCCGGTGTCGAGGCTGTGCTGGATGCAAATATCGCCAGCGGCGCCGACATCGGCGCCAGCGTCTGCGTCACCCTGGAGGGGGAAACGGTCGTCGACCTGTGGGGTGGTCACGCCGACCCGGCGCGCACGCGCAGCTGGGAACGCGACACCATCATCAACGTCTATTCGACGACGAAAACCATGACGGCATTGACCGCGCTGTTGCTGGCGGACCGGGGTGCATTGGACTTTGACCAGCGCGTTGCCCATTATTGGCCGGAATTTGCGGCTGCGGGCAAAGGCGATGTGACCGTCGCCCAGCTGATGAGCCACAATGCCGGCCTGTCGGGCTGGCGCGAGCTGATCACCACTGACGATCTGTATGACTGGGACAAGGCCACCAGACTGCTCGCCGCGCAGGAACCCTTTTGGCAACCGGGCAGCGGGCCGGGCTACCATGCGCTGACGCAGGGTTATCTGGTCGGCGAAGTCATCCGCCGCGTCACCGGCCTGAGCGTCGGCACGGTGTTCCGTAGAGAAATTGCGCAGCCGCTGGGGGCAGATTTCCATATCGGCCTGCCCGCCAGCGAGGACGGGCGGGTCGCTGAACTCCTGCCGCCGCCCGATGGTGCGTCGATAGCTGCCGTCGCGCCGGATGATCTGGTGCGCAACATGGCGACAAACCCCGGCATCGATGTGTCCGCGACGAAAACACGTGCCTGGCGCGGAGCCGAAATCCCTGCAGCGGGCGGCACGGGCAACGCGCGGTCTGTGGCACAGGTGCAGGCGCTGCTCGCCAAGGGCGGCATGGCCGGGGGCAAGCGCCTGCTGTCCGAAGCGGGTTGCCGACGGGCATTGCAGCCGCAGGCCGAGGGCATCGACCGCATCCTCGGCATTCCCATACGCTATGGCATGGGCTTTGGCCTGCCGGGCGGAATGATCCCCTTTCCCAACCCGAACAGTTGTTACTGGGGCGGTTATGGCGGCTCCATCGTCTTTATCGATATGGATGCGCGCACCACCATCTCCTATGTTATGAACCGCATGGAGGGGACGACGACCGGTGACGTTCGCAGCATCGGCCTCGCCATGGCGATGTGGGCGGCGCTGGCGCTGGGCTGAACCGGGCACCCGCGCTGAACGGCACAGGGAAATTTGACGCGCCTCGCCCCTTTTCCTAACCCCCGTGCTGCGCTACAGCTTTGCCGCAACAGCCCTGATTGGCGCTTCGCCACCAGGCCGGCAGATGCGACCAGCGGGCTGGGTCCCCGCCGCATCCCACGCAGACCGGCGCTTTTCAGGCAATCCAGAGGGGAAGGACCCGCATATGACGGCGATTGGACAGGACAGTCTCGGCACCCGCAGCACGCTCGACGTGGGCGGGCGGCAGTATAGCTATTTCAGCATCGCCAAGGCGGCCGAAAAACTGGGCGACGTGTCGCGCCTGCCCTTTTCCATGAAGGTGTTGCTGGAAAATCTGCCGCGGTTC
>CAZAWL010000370.1:0-1595 GCA_964488705.1 uncultured Sphingopyxis sp. | reverse complement strand
ATGGCGCTGCGGCTACGAAACCCGCCGGTGACCATCAGCGGCCGGGTGAAGGCAGTTCGCATCGCGCGGGCAAAGTCGACGAAATAGGCCTCCCTCGCCAGCGTGGATGCCGTTACTCCGCGCTGCGCTTCGGGCGCCTCCAACCCGTCAATTCCGAGCAATTTAGGCTGTTCATAGGTGCCACCGGAAATTTCTATGAGGTCGACGCCGTCGGCCTCCAGCCATGATGCGACCTGCAGGCTTTCCTCAAAGGCAAAGCCGCCGCGCTGAAAATCGGCACTATTGAGCTTGACCGCAACGGGAAAGGCCGGCCCCACCGCCGCGCGGACAGCGCGGACCACTTCGCGCAGTATCCGCGCGCGATGTTCGATGGGGCCGCCCCACTCGTCGGTGCGCCGATTGCTCAGCGGGCTGAGAAACTGTGACAGGAGATAGCCATGCGCGCCATGCACCTGCACCCCGGTAAAGCCGCCGCGCTGGCAGGTCGCGGCCGCATCCGCAAAGCGACGGATGATGTCGGCAATTTCGCTGGTCGTCAGCGCTACCGGTTCGCCAAATTGGCCGCCGGGCAGGTTGACCCGCACGGCCGACGGTGCCTTGGGGTGCGGATTGACGGCTTTCTGGGTCTGGCGACCGGCATGGCTGATCTGCGCCCAAAACTGGTTGCCGCTGCGGGTCGCAGTGCGCGTCCAGCTCTGCATGGCCGTGAGCCGGGCATCCCCGTCGAGCCAGGGTTCATCGACGATGACATTGCCCGGCCGTTCGAGATGATCGGCGTCGACCTGAATATTGCCCGACAAGAGCAGGCCAGACCCGCCGTCCGCCCAGGCGCCATAAAGCCGTTCAAGCTCCGCCGTCGGCAATCCTGCCGGGTCCGCCAATCCTTCGGTCATTGCCGCCTTGGCCAGCCGGTTGGGAACGGTGACACCGCATGGCAGGAGGAGCGGTGCCGCGAGCGGACTCGTCATGCAATCTGCATCGTCGTTTCGCCACTGGCGATGGTCGCGGTCGCCCGCTTGCTGAGCGTGTTGGTAGGTGTGGTCACGCGGTCGACGACCATGAAATTGGTCTGCCATGCCTCCGCCGTCACGTCGCAGGTCAAATAGCCGCGCTGGTCGTTGACGAACCGCAATTCGGGGTTGTTCGACAGGAACTGGTCGCTGCCGGGGCGCAAATCGGACCCGTCGCCGCCGCTGGAAATCGATGTGGCGACAAATTCATTGCCAATGATCCGGTCCCGATATTCGAGCCCGCCTGCAATATTCTGGTGTTCGTCGCCGGTCAGCACGACAATATTGTTCAGCCCGGCAAGGCGGCCCAGCATCTGCTGGCGCGCCTGTTCATACCCGGCCCAGCTATCCATATTGAGGATGCGTGCCTGCTCCTCGGCGCGGCGGCGCCGGTCGAGGCTCATCATCATGATCTGCTGCGCCATGACGTACCAGCCGGCACGATGTTGCAGATTGCGCGCGAGCCATGCCTCTTGTTCTGCGCCCAGAACGGTGCGCCCGGCGGCGGTGACTTCGGGACAGATGGGCTGAAAACCGTCACGGCAGGGCTGGTCGCTGCGATATTGGCGGGTGTCCAGCAGCTGC
>CAZAWL010000369.1:0-1624 GCA_964488705.1 uncultured Sphingopyxis sp. | reverse complement strand
AGGAGGTCGGTGACTGAACATGCGCGTCAGGCAGCCAAGTGTGCACCGGCCACATCGGCATCTTCACTGCAAAGCTTGCGAAAAATGCGAGCCACAGCCAGCGCTGGACATCGGCCGGGAAAGCCGTCTGCATCAACACCGGTATCGACGCTGTGCCGACAGTGCTGACCATATAGATCATCGCCACCAGCATCAGCAGCGAGCCGAGCAAGGTGTAGAGGAAGAATTTGTAGCTGGCATATATCCGGTTGGCGCCGCCCCAAATGCCGATGATGAGGTACATCGGGATCAGGCCTGCCTCAAAAAAGATATAGAACAGAATGATGTCCTGGGCCGCAAACACCCCGATCATCAACGCTTCCATGAACAGGAAACAGGCCATGTAGAGGCCGACGCGGTCGGTAATGCTGGTCCAACTGGCACCGATGCAGATCGGCATCAAAAACACCGACAGCATGATCAGCATCAGCGCGATACCATCGATGCCCATGGCCCAGCCGAATGAACCGACAATCGGCACATATTCGACAAACTGCCACTGCCCGCCATCGACATCAAATGCAGCCCAGGCGAGGCAACCCAGCACAAAGGTGACGCTTGTGCCCGCGAGAGCGATCCAGCGGGCGGCGCGTTCGCCCGCAAACAGACAGGCCACCGCCGCCAGCATGGGGATGGCGATCATCGCGGACAGGATGGGGAAACCGGCAATCATGGGGCGAATGTCACCATAACCCACGTCACCAGCCCGGCGAGGCCGAGCAGCATGACAAAGGCGTAAGAATAGAGGAAACCGGATTGCAGTCGGGCCGCCACGCGGCTCGACCCTGCGATCGCGAAGGCAGCGCCATTCGGCCCGAAACGGTCGATGGTCGCTTCGTCACCGCGGTGCCAGAACTGGCGCCCCAGCCATTGTGCCGGGCGCACGAAAATGACGTCGTACAGCTCGTCAAAATACCATTTGTTGAACAGGAACCGGTGCAGATCAGGCACCGCCTTGACAAAATTGGCGGGCGCGTCGGGCTTTTTGATATAATTGCGCCAGGCGAAGTAGAGGCCGATCAACATGACCGCGGCCGGGGTCAATTTGACCCATAGCGGCACTTCATGCGCGGCGTGCATCAGGTGCGCGTCAAACGCGATGCTGCCGGCCCAGAAATGCGCGCCATGTTCAGCATCGACAAAGGCATGATGGAAGCCGAACCCGGCAAAGATTGCGCCGATGCTCAACAGGCCAAGCGGCAACAGCATGGACCACGGGCTCTCATGCGGGTGATAGCCGCCCGTCGTGTCGTCGCCCGCCTGTTCGGGCGTCTTGTGGACGCTGTGCTGGATATGCTCGCTCTCAATCCAGCGCGCCTTGCCAAAAAAGGTCAGGAAAATCAGACGCCAGCTATAGAAACTGGTCAACAGCGCGGCAAAAGCCCCGACCGCGAAGGCCAACTGGCCGTGCGGCCCGCTGGCAAAGGCCGATTCGAGGATGATGTCTTTGGAATAGAACCCGGCAAAACCGAACACGCCGATTATGCCAACACCGGTAATGGCCAGGGTGCCGGCGATCATCGCCCAAAAGGTCAACGGTATGTGACGGCGCAACGCGCCATAATAACGCATATCCTGTTCATGA
>CAZAWL010000368.1:0-1630 GCA_964488705.1 uncultured Sphingopyxis sp. | reverse complement strand
GCCGATTTGCACGAAGCGCTGGTCGGACAGGTCGCGGAAGGCCGCGACATCAGCGTGAACTGGATTGGCGACGATGCGCCGCTGCCCAAACCGGCGGCGCGCGTCCTGTTGTTGCTGGCCCTGACGATCATCGATTCGCTGGTGCGCGGCGGCACCATGACGGTGGCCGTCGAACGCCGCGATAGCCAATTGGAAATCGCCATCCGTGGCGAGGGCAGCCGCGTCGTCATCGACCCTGCATCGGTGGCGATGTTTTCGTCGGCGGCGGAGCCAATTGCGCCAAAAACCGTGCCGATCCGCATGGCGCGGGACATTGCGCAATCGGCCAATGGTGACGTCATGCTGTCGCGACCGGGCGATGCGGAGATCGTCGTCGGGGCCATTCTGACCATCGCGGCCTGACACCGCGTCAGTTTCGCCGTCCCGTCCCTGTCGCTGTGGCGGCCGCCGCCTAACCGCAAATTAACCATAGACGTGCCATCCACCCGCCAAACCAGTGCGGATACCTGATTGATGGATGATCTTTTGCGCGAATTTGTCGGCGAATCGCTCGACATGATGGAAGCGGTGGCGGCCGACCTCGTGGCGTGGGAATCAAACCCCGCAGCGCGCGGCGACATCGACAAGATTTTCAGGGCGGTGCACACCGTAAAGGGCAGCAGCGGGTTTTTCGAACTGCCGCGCGTGACCGCGCTCGCCCACGCGACCGAAGAACTGCTCGACGCCCTGCGTTCGCGGGTACGTGCGCCCGACCGCCAGACGGTAGCCACAATCCTGTCGGCATTCGACCAGATCAAGCAGATCATCCATGCGGTCGCAACGACCGGCAGCGAGCCCGCCGGCAATGACGGTGCCCTGTTGTCGGCTTTGACCAAGGATGTGCGACGCGAAGATGTCGTCGACCTGCCACTCGTGCTCGACGCCGATGATGCTGCGGCCGGTGCCGCCGATCCGGCCACTGCCGTAAGCGCGGTGCATGATCGCCATGCGCCGCTCGACCCGCATATTCCCAATGAATGGCGATCGGTGCGGGTTCCACTGGCCTTGCTCGACTCGGTGATGAACGGGGTTTCCGACCTCGTCCTGGCGCGCAATGACGTGGCCAGCGCGCTGCGCGCAGAGGGCATCGACCCCGACAATGTCGCTGCCTATGAACGACTTTCAACCCTCTTGGGCAGCGTGCGCGCCTCCATCAGCCAGATGCGCATGGTACCGCTCCGGCATCTGTTCGGCCCGTTGCCGCGCATCGTCCGCCAGGTTGCCAGCGAACTGGGCAAGGATGTCCGGCTGGTCAGCAATGGCGGAGAGGTCGAGATCGACCGTGAAGTGGTCGAGGCGCTGCGCGACCCGATCGTCCATGTGCTGCGCAACGCGATTGACCACGGCATCGAACAGCCGGCGATCCGCACCGCAGCTGGCAAGGCCGCCGTGGCCAATCTGCGCATCGATGGGCGCCAGGCCGGCAACCGCATCGTCATTTCGATTACCGATGACGGGGCCGGAATCGCCGAACAGCGGTTGGTCGAGCGTGCCGTCGCGGCGGGCCATCTGACCGCAGAGGAGGGCAAAGCGCTCAACTCAAGGGCCATTGCCAATCTGATCTTTCTTCCGGGCCTGTCGACGGCCCAGG
>CAZAWL010000367.1:0-1634 GCA_964488705.1 uncultured Sphingopyxis sp. | reverse complement strand
CGATGGCCGTCAGCTTTGCGTCCACCAGTTGGGCAAGGTCGATGGGGCGGCGCGCGGTCAGGCGCGCAATATCCGACAGGGCGAGGCCGGCCCGTTTGAGCATCACAATCTGGTGGATGCGCTCCAGCTCTGCCGGGCCATAGTGGCGCCGGCCATTGTAGGACCGCAGCGGTGTCACCAGCCCGCGCGCCTCGTAAAATCTGAGCGCGCGGCTGGTCAGTCCCGTGCGACGGGCCACTTCGGCGATGTCCAGCGAATCAACCATGGACGGCTATTAGCAGTTGACGTTACGTCAACTTCAAGCCGCTTTTTTTGCTCCGTTAAAGGCTGAGCATCAGCCCCGCGAGCGCCGCCGACATGAGGTTGGATAGCGACCCGGCGATCAGCGCCTTGATGCCCAGCCGCGCGATCATGGGCCGCTGGTTCGGCGCAAGGTTGCCCGTCACCGCCATCTGGATGGCGATGGAGCTGAAATTGGCAAAGCCGCACAGCGCAAAGGTGACGATCGCGACCGTCGCCGGTGACAATGTCGCCTGCGCCTGCGCAAGGTCGATGAAGGCGACAAATTCGTTGAGCACCATCTTGGTCCCGAACAGCCCGCCTGCCGTCCCCGCCTCGTTCCACGGGATGTTGAGCATGTACATGACCGGCTGGAACAGCGTACCGAGCAGCGCCTGGAAACTGAGATCGGGGTAACCGAACCAGCTGCCGATGCCGCCCAATATGCCGTTGGCGAGCGCAACCAGTGCGACGAACGCCAGCACCATCGCGCCGACCGCGACGGCCAGTTTGACACCGGTCTGCGCGCCCTGGGCAGCGGCCATGATGATGTTGGCCGGCTTTTCCTCGTCATGGCTGGCTTCGGCCAGTTCGACCGGTTCGATGCCGATATCCTTTGGGTCGTCGGGCATGATGATCTTGGCCATCACGATCCCGCCCGGGGCCGACATAAAGCTGGCGGCGAGCAGGTAGGGCAGCAGCCGTTCACCGATCATCCCGGCATAGGCCCCGAGGATGGTTCCCGCGACCCCGGCCATGCCGACCGTCATCATGCAAAACAGCTGGGCCGGGGTCAGGCTGGCGAGATAGGGGCGGATGACGAGCGGGCTTTCGCTTTGCCCGACAAAGATGTTGGCCGCCGCGCCCAGCGATTCAATGCGGGTAATGCCGGTCACCAATTTGATGCCGCCACCGACCCATTTGATGATGAACTGCATGATGCCCAGATAATAGAGCACCGAGATCAGCGACGCGAAAAAGATGATGACCGGCAGCGCCGCGATGGCAAAGCTGTTGCCGCCAATGGCCGGGCCGGCGATGGGGCCAAAGATGAAATCGGTCCCCGCCTTGGCATAGCCAAGCAGGTTGGACACACCGGCCGACATTTCCCCGATCACCCAGCGCCCCCCGCTGGTGTAGAGGACGAGGAATGCGATACCGGCCTGGAGCGCAAAGGCGGCACCGACCACGCGCAGGCGGATCCATTTGCGGTTCGACGACAGCGCATAGGCGACGAGCAGGATGAGCGCGATGCCGGCGAGGCCAATCAACAGTTTTTCGATCATTATGCGCTTGTCCCCCGTCGTCGCATCGAATGCGCAGCAGCGCGAGCAGCAACGTTTTCGCGGACTCAA
>CAZAWL010000366.1:0-1637 GCA_964488705.1 uncultured Sphingopyxis sp. | reverse complement strand
CTTCGCCGGAATTGCTGGCCGCGCCCATGCGGTTCATGGCGATGGCGAGCGTTTCATGCGCTTCGGGCGACAGCGCGCCCAGGCTCATGCCCGGGGTGATAAAGCGTTTGCGGATTTCGGTAATGGCTTCGACCTCTTCGACCGGGATCGGGGCCCGACCGGAGTTGAATTCCATCAGATCGCGCAGATAGACTGGCGGCAGGTCGCGCACGCCGCGCGAGAAATTGAGATAGGTGGAATAGCTGTCGGTCGCGACCGCTGTTTGCAACAAGTGCATCAACTGGGCGCTCCAGGCATGCGCCTCTCCACCCTGCCGCTGACGGTAAAATCCACCGATGGGGAGGTGGATGGCCGGCGGGTGATAGGCGGCTTGATGCCGCTCCGTCGCATTGACGTAGAGCGACTTATAGCCTTCGCCGCTGATCTTTGCCGGCATGCCGGGGAATAGCTCGTTGACGAGCGCGCGCGACAAACCGACGGCTTCGAAATTATAGCCGCCGCGATAGCTCGAGATCACCGCGATGCCCATTTTCGACATGATTTTGAGCAGGCCGTCATCAATGGCTCGGCGATAATTGGCGAGGCATTGTTCGAAACTGAGGTCGCCGACGAGGCCGCGGGCATGGCGGTCGACGATCGATGCCTCGGCCAACCAGGCATTGACGCTGGTCGCGCCGACCCCAATCAGCACCGCAAAGCTGTGCGTGTCGAGGCATTCGGCCGAGCGCACATTGATCGAGGCATAGGACCGTAGCCCCTTGCGCACCAAATGGGTGTGGACCGCGGCCGTGGCCAGCACCATGGCGATGCCGACGCGGCTGTCGTCAATCGCCTGATCGGTCAGAAACAGGTCGGACCGGCCGGCGCGCACGGCAGCTTCGGCTTCGCTGCGGACGCGGGCCAGTGCCTCGCGCAGTGCGGACGGGCCACCATCGGCGGCAAAGGTGCAGTCGATGTCGGCCGCCGCCGCGCCAAAATTGCTGCGCAACCGCCGCCAGTCATCATTGCTGAGCACAGGGGATTCGAGCACCAGGACATGGGCATTCTGGCCGGTCGTGTCGAGAATATTGGCGAGGTTGGAGAAGCGTGTGTTGAGCGACATGACATGGCGTTCGCGCAAACTGTCGATCGGCGGGTTCGTAACCTGGCTGAAATTCTGGCGGAAAAACTGGTGTACCAATCGCGGCTTGTCGGAAATGACGGCCAACGGCGTGTCGTCGCCCATCGACCCCACGGCCTCCTTGGCATCCTCCACCATCGGCGCGAGGATGAGCTCCATATCCTCCATCGTCTGCCCGGCGGCGACCTGAAGCCGCACCAACGCTTCGCCGTCTGGCAACGGCGCGCCATAATCCGGCGCGGCGGGCAGGTCGGACAGTGTACGGAACCCCTTCACCAGATCGGCATAGGGCTGCTCGGCAGCGATCCTGTCCTTGATCGCGCGGTCGGTATAGAATTTGCCTTCGACCAGGTCGACGGCGATCATCTGTCCCGGCCCCAGCCGCCCCTTGCGGGCAATATGTTGTTCGGGCGCCGGCACCATGCCGCTTTCGGACCCGACAATCAGCAGGTCGTCGTCGGTGATGGTGTAGCGCAGCGGCCGCAACGCATTGCGGTCGACGCCGGCGGCGGCCCAG
>CAZAWL010000365.1:0-1647 GCA_964488705.1 uncultured Sphingopyxis sp. | reverse complement strand
CGCGCAGGGCGCCGCGAAAGCCGGCCGGCCCGTCACTGTGGCAACGGTTCCTCGCATGGCAGCCGCTGCCGCCCGTCGCGGTCCGGCGGCTGACAATTACCGCCTTGCTCGGCCTGTTTGTTGTGCTGGGGTGGCAGGCGGCCCGCGTGACCGGGGTCAACGCATACCTCAATGCCGAACTGGTCGACGCCGTTGGCCGGGCGGGCTTTACCGTCAAACGGGTGCATGTCGTGGGCGCCAACCGCATCGACAATTTGCGGATTTACGACATCGCGCTGAACCAAAAAGACCGGTCGATGGCTGCCATCGACGTTGCAGAGGTGCGGCGCGAACTGATGGGCTATGGTTGGGTCGCCGATGCGCGCGTCAGCCGCCGCCTGCCCGACACGCTGGTGATCGATCTGGTCGAACGGTCACCCGTGGCCGTTTGGCAAAGTCGGGGTCGATATACGCTGATCGACGCCGATGGGCGGCTGTTGCCCGGTGTCGACCCGGCATCCGTCCCCGGCCTGCCGGTGATCGTGGGTCAGGGCGCGCCGCGGCAGATGCGCTCGCTCCAGACTTTGCTGGCCGCTGCCCCCGCGCTTCGTCCGCGCATTTCCGGGGCGAGCTGGATGGGCGGGCGCCGCTGGGACTTGCATTTCAATACCGGCGAGACGCTGGCGTTACCTGACGATGAGGCCGCGGCGCGGCACGCCTTTGCCGAATTTGCGCGGCTCGACGGCGTCAACCGGCTGTTGGGTCGGCGCATCAAGCGCGTCGACATGCGCGACCCCGAACAACTGGTGTTGCGACCCAGCCGCGACGGTGATCTGGGCGATTTGGGCCTGATTGGCGGCACCGATCGTCAGGTCGAAACGGATGGGCAGGCCGCGCCCGCCAACAGCGGCGTATAGGTGCACCATCGCCACCGCTGCCCCGCCACGCATCGAAAGACTGTTTACCGGGATTGACGTCGGATCGTCCAAGGTCGCGGTCGTCATTGCCGGACAGACGGCGGACGGCCGTCTGCATGCGCTTGGCACCGGGGTGCGCGAAAGCATGGGCGTCAAGCGCGGCTATGTTGTCGACATCCCGGCGGTTGATCGGTCGGTGCGCGAGGCGCTGGAACAGGCGGAACGCGTCGCGGGGGTGGAGGTGCAGCGCGCCTGGATCAGCATTTCTGGCGGGTCGATCACCAGCCGCATGGCTGAACATGAGGACCCCTTCAGCCGGGGCCAGGTCGATCCCGACGATGTCGACGAGCTTTTGTCGCGGGCGCGCCACGTCGCGCTGCGTGACGACCGTGCCGTGCTCCATGCGCAGCCTTCGCTTTATATACTTGATGGTCACCGGGCCGTGCGCGACCCCGTCGGCCTTTATGCCGACCGTTTCGGCGTCGTCGTCCATGTGGTGGAGGCTGATCGTGGCCCGGTCAGCAACCTGGTGACCGCCGTGCGCGCCGCGCATGTCGATATCCGCGAAGTGGTTGCGTCGACCATGGCGGCGGGTCTGGCGAGCCTCACCCCCGAACAGCGCGACATCGGCACCGCTTTGGTCGACATTGGCGCAGCATTGACCAAGATCGGGCTGTTCGCGGGAGGTCAACTCGTCGGAATCGCCACGCTGAACGCCGGCGGCAATGACATCACCGACGATATCGCATCC
>CAZAWL010000364.1:0-1654 GCA_964488705.1 uncultured Sphingopyxis sp. | reverse complement strand
CGACCCTCAGATTCGTAGTCTGATGCTCTATCCAGCTGAGCTACGGGCGCGCATGTGAAGGCGCGCTATTAGGGGGCAGGTCCAGCGGACGCAACCCCTAATTGCCGCCAGCCAGTGATGCGCAGGACGACAATTGCCGTTGCCCCTCCAGCGCGGGCAATTCCTGCGGCGTGCGCAGCAACAGCCGGATCAGCGCTATCCCCCGGTCATGATTGACCCGCACAACCTCGACGCCGTCCGGCACATTCTGGCCCGGCCTTGCCAGGATCAGCCGGTACGGCCGGCCCCCCGCCTCGACATCGTTGCGCACAAAGACGACATCGGTGCGCCCGTCAAAAACGCTAAGCGAGGAATAGCGGCCTGCAATCGGCACGACGCGGATGTCCAAAGGTGCCGACGACAGGTCGAACGGACAGGCGGAATAGGCGAGGTCCGGGCTGGGCCGCACGACGGGTTGCCGCGCCGCGGTCGGCAGCGGGCCGTGCGTCATGTGGTTCAGGCCCGCATCGGCCGACACACGCCGGATCGCGCCTTCCATCAGCACGTAGGGCAGCAGAAACACGACCGCCAGCGCCGTCAGCGCCGCTGCCGCCAGCCCGGCCAATAGGGGGCTACGCCAGCGCCTCACGAGCATGACACCCGTTCGATGCGCGGCAAGGCCACGCTGGCCGGGTCGGCGCGCAGTCGCCGGCCGGGGTTATACATGCGAAGCGTCAGGTGAAAGCCCTGCCCCTGCGTTGCGGGGAGCCATGCCCCGTCAACCGGCGCCGGGGCGATCATGACCTGCCAACGCCCGGCATCGTCGAGGGCAATGTTGGCGCCATTGACCGACCAAAGATTCGCCTGGTTGGGCATCAAATAGCCGGCGGTGTCATAGAGGGTGATGCTCCACCACCGCGCATCCATCGGCACCCCCGACAGGCGATAGGTGCAACTGCCGTCGAGCGGAGCCCCGCCGCTGTCGGTTTGCGCTTGCCAATAAATTGTTTCGCGTGCGGGCAAGGCGAGCAGCCCGGCGCGCGCCACCCGCGCCCGCGTCAGCGCGTCGGTTTCTCGCAGCCCATAGTTGAGCGAGGTTTGCCAAGGCCCGACAATCAACCCGCCGCCGGCGAACCCACGGTCAGTCAGCAGCCAGCCGCCAGCGAGGCCGCCTGCAACCCCGACTGCCACAGTGATGGCATAGCGCACCCAGTTCCGCATCGATGACGGCCCACCCCCACACATGCCCGGCCATGCGACCGGCGAGCATTCCGCTAGCGTTTGGCAAGCGGTGCCTGCTCCGCCGCGAGACGGGCGATGGGCACACGATAGGGCGAAGCGCTGACATAGTCGAGGCCGACCGACTCGCAAAAACCGATGCTTGCCGGGTCGCCGCCATGTTCGCCACAAATGCCGAGTTTGATGTCGGGCCGCGCCGCACGGCCACGTTCCACTGCCATTTCGATCAGCTGGCCGACGCCGCGCGTGTCGAGCGTGACGAACGGGTCCGCTGCGAAAATGCCCTGCTCGACATAGCTGGTCAGAAAGCGGGAGGCGTCATCCCGGCTCACACCCAGCGTCGTCTGGGTCAGGTCGTTGGTGCCAAAGCTGAAAAATTCGCCTGACTGCGCGATTTCCCCGGCCATCAGCGCGGCACGGGGAAGCTCGATCATCG
>CAZAWL010000363.1:0-1665 GCA_964488705.1 uncultured Sphingopyxis sp. | reverse complement strand
CCAAAATCTCCCGTGACCAGGCGCTGTTTGTGGCGGCGGCATGGTCGCCGATTAGCCTGTGCACCTGCTCCTCCCAATAGGGGGATGCCAGCCGTTGCCAGACGATGCTGTCGGGGTTGGCGCGGCCTTCGAATTTGCCGTCGATGTCGAGCACAAAGGCCATGCCACCGGTCATGCCCGCGCCAAAATTGCTGCCGACTTCGCCCAATATGACGGCGGTGCCGCCGGTCATATATTCACATCCGTTGGCGCCGCATCCTTCAACCACCGCATTGGCACCCGAATTGCGGACGGCAAATCTTTCGCCAGCCTGGCCGGCGGCGAACAGGCTGCCCGCCGTTGCGCCGTAGAGCACGGTGTTGCCGATGATGCTGTTGTCGCGTGTGATGAGCGGGGATTTGACCATTGGCCGCACGGTGATGCGCCCGCCTGACAGCCCCTTGCCCACATAGTCGTTGGCATCGCCGAACACTTCGAGGGTGATGCCCTGGCACAGGAACGCGCCGAGCGATTGTCCCGCACTGCCGCGCAGCCGCACATGGACATGACCGTCGGCGAGGCTGCGCATACCGAACCGTGCGGTGATTTCGGCGGACAGGCGCGTCCCGACGGCACGGTGCGTATTGCTGACGGTATAGGTCAGTTGCATCTTTTCGCGCCGTTCGAACACCGGGCGGGCATCATGCAGAATTTGCGCGTCGAGGCTGTCGGGCACTTCGTTGCGATGGCCATCGATGGCAAATCGCCGTTCGCTGTCGGGCGCATCGACCTTTGCCAATATCGGGTTGAGGTCGAGGTCGTCGAGATGCTCTGCGCCGCGGCTGACCTGGCGCAGCAACTCTGTGCGGCCGATAATCTCGTCGAGGCTGCGGAAACCGAGCCGCGCAAGTATTTCGCGGACTTCCTCGGCGATGAAGGACATCAGATTGATGACCTTTTCCGGGCTGCCGCCAAATTTTGCGCGGAGCGCCTCATTCTGTGTGCACACGCCGACGGGGCAGGTGTTGCTGTGGCATTGCCGCACCATGATACAGCCCATCGCGACGAGGCTGAGCGTGCCGATGCCATATTCCTCGGCACCCAAAATGGCGGCGATGACGATATCGCGACCGGTTTTGAGGCCGCCGTCGGTGCGTAATTTGACCCGGTGCCGGAGCCCGTTGAGCGTCAACACCTGATTGACTTCGGATAACCCCATTTCCCACGGCGTGCCGGCATATTTGATGCTGGTTTGCGGGCTGGCCCCGGTGCCGCCGACATGGCCGGAGACGAGGATGGCGTCGGCATGTGCCTTTGCCACCCCGGCCGCCACCGTGCCGATGCCGGCGGACGAGACCAGCTTTACACAAACGCGCGCGCGCGGATTGATCTGTTTCAAAGCATAGATGAGCTGGGCCAGATCTTCGATCGAATACATATCATGGTGCGGTGGTGGTGACATCAGCGTCACGCCCGGGGTCGAGTGGCGCAGCCGCGCAATCATGTCGGTGACCTTGAACCCGGGCAACTGGCCGCCTTCGCCGGGCTTTGCGCCCTGCGCGACCTTTATCTCTATCTCGTCGCAGGCGCCCAGATATTCGGCGGTGTCGCCAAACCGGCCCGACGCGATCTGTTTGATGACGCTGTTGGCATTGTCGCCATTGGGGTAGGGCGCGTAGCTCACGG
>CAZAWL010000362.1:0-1673 GCA_964488705.1 uncultured Sphingopyxis sp. | reverse complement strand
TGGCCTCGTCCGCCCGCACGGCAGCGGGCGATGAATAACCCATTTGGCGATTATACCGCAAATAGCCGTCCAAATCAGCATGGCGGATGCGGCCATCCTCGCTCGGCCGCACATCGGCAAGGTCAATCTGCAACGCTTTCGCACGATCACGTACCGCAGGAGAGGCCAATACCCGCACCTGTGCTTCACCCTTCTCCTCTTCCCGCTGCTCTGGCACGGGCGCCGACGCCGGTGCGGGCGATGCGGCCGGCTCCTGAACGGTGGCAGCGGCCGGTGCCGCGCTCTCCACAGGCTCGGCCACAACCGCAGGCGACGGCTCTGAAGGGGTCGGCGCAGCCTCGGTCGGCGACGCGGATCCCGGTTGGACGGCATCACCCTCTACCTCGATCACCATCAGCGTCGAACCGATGGCGACAATGTCACCCACGCCGCCGGCGATTTCCAGCACCGTCCCGCTGACCGGCGATTCCATCTCGACCGTAGCCTTGTCGGTCATCATGTCGGCAACCTGTTGATCCTCCTCGATCCGGTCACCGACGGCGATGTGCAGCGCGACGATCTCAGCTTCGGCGATGCCTTCGCCAATATCCGGCAGACGGAATTCGAAACGCGCCATGGTTTCAGTCCTTCAACAATTTTTCGAGCGCGGTGGCGATACGCACCGGCCCAGGGAAATAGGCCCATTCAAGGCTGTGGGGATAAGGCGTGTCGAATCCGGTCACCCGCTCCACCGGGGCTTCGAGGCTGGAGAAACAGCGTTCCTGCACACTAGCGGCCAACTCCGCGCCAAAGCCCGACGTGCGCGTCGCTTCGTGGACGATCAGGCACCGCCCGGTCTTGGTGACAGACGCCACGATGGTCGCCATGTCGAGCGGCACCAGCGTCCGCAGGTCGACAATCTCCGCATCGACGCCGGTTTCTTCGACCACCGTCTGCACGACATGCACCATCGTGCCATAGGTGAGGATGGTGACGGCGTCGCCAGCGCGGTGGATTTTTGCGCTCGCCAGCTCGACGCGATAATAGCCCTCTGGCACGACACTGCCGTCATGTTTTGCCCATGGTTCCACGGGCCGGTCGTAATAGCCGGAAAATGGGCCGTTATAGATGCGTTTGGGCTCAAAGAAGATGACCGGGTCATTATCCTCGATCGCCGCGATGAGCATCCCCTTCGCGTCATAGGGTGTTGCCGGAATGACGGTCTTGAGCCCGGACACATGGGTGAAAATGCCCTCAGGCGACTGGCTGTGGGTTTGCCCGCCGAAAATCCCGCCACCAAAGGGCGAACGGACGGTAATCGGCGCGGTAAAGTCGCAGGCGGAGCGATAACGCAGGCGTGCAGCCTCGCTCACCAACTGGTCGAGCGCGGGGTAAATATAGTCGGCAAACTGGATTTCCGGGACCGGACGCAACCCATAGGCCCCCATGCCAACGGCGACCCCGATAATCCCGCATTCTGTTATCGGCGTGTCGAAAACCCGCGTTTTGCCATGCTTCGCCTGCAACCCGGCGGTCGCGCGGAACACACCGCCGAAATAGCCGACATCCTCCCCCATGACGACGACATCGGCGTCGCGCGACAGCATGACGTCCATCGCGTCATTGATCGCCTCGATCATGTTGAGTCGCCGTGGCGCGCTTGCCGCACTGGCACTACCCTTGCTCATGCGCCC
>CAZAWL010000361.1:0-1688 GCA_964488705.1 uncultured Sphingopyxis sp. | reverse complement strand
GGTGACTGTCAGCAATCGCGACGTATCCAGCACCGGAACGTCGGAGATCGCCTGACCCAAATTGCTGCGCCGAACGTAACGGGCATAGAGTTCTGGGTTGAGGAGATCGTCATGTTCCCCGGCTGTCAGGATGCCCGCCTGCGGGACCTGCCTCCGGTTGCGGGGGCTGATCGATCCGGATGGCGACGCCGCACGCCCGATTACGGCATCGTCGACTCTGCGGGCGGCTTCGGGCGCTGCATCCCCCGTCCCGGGCACCCGGCTCGCCGTGACGACGATCCGTTCCTCGGAGCGGTCGCCGCCGTCAGAATCGCCGGTAGACATGGGTGCCGGCGGCGGTGGCGGCGGTGGCGGCGGGGGTGGGGGAGCCGATGGCATGGCTTCCGCCACCCGGGTGCTTCCCCGTAAAACCGGTCCGGACTGACCCTGATCGGCGATCTGCTCAGGCCCCAAACTCGGCAGCCTCTCAGGCGAGCGGCAGAACGTCTGGTGCGACAGGCGGTTCGACGATTGTGCCATCAGCGGTACAGGCGTCACCGCGCTGGATGCCAAAAGCGCCGCGACCAGCGGGATCGTCGCCATCAACTTGGTCCGCATCTTCTTTCCCCCGTATAAGCTCCAACTCGCGGGGATGACCCTGACCCTGTTCCACTGAATGCGTTGTGAACTGGCCAGTAGTGCGACGTTCAGGCGTCGAGCGACACCTGCCCGTTGCCATGCCGCTGCACCCGCCCGGCCAGCTCCAGCTCGAGCAGCACCATCTGGATGACCGGCATGGCGATTCCAGTTTGGCGCGCCAGCTCGTCGACGGACACGCTGACCGGACCCAGCATTGCGATAATTGTGCTGCGGTCATCATCGCTCGCATCGGTCGGCAGATCATCGTTCCAGCGCGTTTCCGCGACCGTTTGCGCTGAAAAGCCGCTGCGCATCTGCTGTACTCTGCCCTCGCCAACCGGGGTCAGCGCCTCGAGCACATCGTCGAGCGTCTGCACCAATGTCGCCCCGTCACGGATCAGCTGGTTGCAACCCTGCGCGCGCGGGTCAAGCGGGGATCCAGGCACGGCCATCACCTCCCGCCCCGCTTCCGCTGCGAGCCTGGCGGTCAGTAGCGACCCGGATTTAGGCGCCGCCTCCACCACAATCGTGCCCATCGCCAGCCCGGCAATTATGCGATTGCGCTGCGGAAAATGACGCGCCAGCGGCTCGGTTCCCGGCGGATATTCGGTAATCAGCAATTGTTCCGAGCCAATCCGGTCCTGCAGGGCAGCGTTTTCGGACGGAAAGACCATGTCGAGGCCGTTGGCGATGACGGCGATGGTGCCATGGTCGATGGCCCCGAGATGGGCGGCACCGTCAATGCCCCGCGCCAGCCCGCTCACCACGACATGCCCCGTTTCGGCAATTTGGCGAGCGAGCATCCGTGCGAACCGGCATGCCGCAGCCGAGGCATTACGTGCGCCAACCATTGCGACGGCGGGCCGTTCGAGCAACCGCGCGTCGCCCTTTACGATCAGCGCGACGGGCGCGCTGGGAGTATGTTCCAGCAAGTGGGGATAATCGGCATCACCGACGATGATGTGGCGGCCGTTCAACTTGGCAACCGCCTCAACCTCCCTCTCGACGTCGCCGATTGTTGCGAGTGTTGTGGTGCGTCCACCACCGCGCCGCGCCAGCTCGGGCAAAGC
>CAZAWL010000360.1:0-1690 GCA_964488705.1 uncultured Sphingopyxis sp. | reverse complement strand
GGCCGCCACCTCATCCGCCCGCCAGCTCAGGCCATATTCACTCGCGTTGGTGATGCTGACCAGCGCGGGTTGGACCTGATGCACGTCCTTGCGGATCGCTGCCATCGCCGCGTCGATGGCATCCGCGCTGATCTTGGCCCCTTCGCCGGGCAGCAATGTCAGCTTGGCGCCGCCTGAAAACAGCGCAGGCGCACCGCATTCATCGACCTCTATATGCGCTTCTGTATGACACAGCACCGATTGCCACGGCCGGACATAGGCAGCGATGGCGATGCTGTTGGCGGCAGTGCCGGTCGGCACCCATAGTGCCGATACCTGCGTTTCGAACAGGTCGGAAAAGGCAGCATCCAGCCGCTGTGACAGCGCGTCGCCGTCATAGGCGGTGTCGACATGATTGGCGGCGGCAATCGCCTCCATCACCGCCGGATGCACGTTCGCGGCATTGTCGGAGAAAAAGCGGCTTTCGGGCATGGCACCGCTTTGCCCGTCCGGCAGGCTCACGTCGAACCGTCCGCAACATCATCTTCGCCAAACAGCCAACCCGCAGCCACGCTTGCGGCAACCGCTCCGACGATCTGGGCGGCAATGAAGCCGGGCGTATCCGCCAGCGCGATCCCCGAAAAACTGTCGGTCAAAGCCCGCGCAAGAGTGATGGCGGGGTTGGCAAAGCTGGTAGAGCTGGTGAACCAATAGCCTGCTGTGATGACGGCGGCGACGGCCAGAGGCACCTGCGTCGGGCGGTGGCGCAGCGTGCCGAATATGGTCAGCAGCAACAGGAATGTTGCCACCCCTTCGCCCAGCCATTCGCCGGGGGTTGAACGGGCATGGGTCGACCATTGCAACAATGGCAGGTTGAACATCGCGTGGGTCAGCACCACACCCGCCGCGCCGCCGGCAAACTGGGCCAGGGCATAGAGGACCGCGTCTATGGAAACTATGCTGCCGCGCAGGCGCATGGCCAGCGTCACGGCCGGGTTGAAATGCGCGCCCGATACCGGACCGAGAATCGTGATGAGGACGAACAACATGGCCGCCGTGGCCAATGTATTGCCGATCAGGGCGATGGCAACATTTCCGCCAGCCAGTTGCTCGGCCATGATCCCAGACCCGATGACCGTCGAAAAGAGGATGGCGCTGCCGAGCACCTCGGCGGCGAGAGCGCGGGTGCGATCAGCCATGGGTTGCGCCCTCCATCAGGCCGATCTTGTCGAGAGCCGATTTGAGCTCAGCGCGCGCCATCGTCTCGAATGGCAATGCGAGGAGAGCCGCGACACGGGCGTCGAGTTCGGCATAGGCCCGCTCGAATGCCGCCTGCTGCCCCTCTCCCTCGACCGCAGCGGGATCGGCAATGCCCCAATGGGACTTGACCGGAGCGCCAGGAAAAATGGGGCAACTTTCCCCTGCCGCATTGTCACAAACGGTGATGGCGGTGTGGATCGGCGGGGCGGCAGGTCCGGTGAATGCGTCCCAGCTTTTCGACGAGAGGCCGTCGATGGCGTGGCCGCGATTGGCCAGTAACGTCAGAGCGGCCGGATGCGGCACACCCTTGGGCTGGCTCCCCGCCGAAAAAGCCATGATGCGCCCCGCGCTCCGGTCGCGCAGCAAAACTTCGCCAATGATCGACCGGGCGCTGTTCCCGGTACACAGGACAAGGATGTTCATCGTCATCGCGCTAGACTCACTGTGTGAC
>CAZAWL010000359.1:0-1690 GCA_964488705.1 uncultured Sphingopyxis sp. | reverse complement strand
GGGAATGTGGACATAGAGCGAGGTCGCACCGGCAACGCCGCCCAATCCCTCTGCCTGGGCTGCGGCGCGCACGGTGTCGTGAAAATCGGCTGCGGTCGGAAAGCTGGTGTAGCGGGGTACGGCGCGCGCCAGAAGGTCGGGGTGATAGGGCCACATAATGAGGCATGCTGGCGGGGAGGCCAGCGCCAGTCATTGCGCAGGATCAAGAAAAAATTTGCGCGCCGTCAATGCGACGCCCGGGCGATTCACGCATTGGCAGCGCTGTCCCCATGGTCGTCCGGCCCGGTGCATGGCGGCCAGATGGCCATGGGGCGCGTGTACAATTTCATTTTTTCAGGACAAGATGATGATGACCTTTCGTTCGCTCCTTTCCTTGAGTTCCGCAGTACTGGCCGGCACTGCGGCGCTGGTGGCATCCCCCGCCAGCGCGGGCACGGACGGCGGCGCCGTTCAGGTCAGACTCTTCGGCACGGCTGTCCTGCCCGACGGACGGATCACCGACGTGACCACCGACCTCATCGGACTACCCGCAGGCACTGACACCGCCGCCGACGACAATTTCGTGCCGACCATCGCGGCCGAATATTTCGTTTCCCCCAATGTCAGCGTGGAGACGATTTGCTGTGTGACCCAGCATGATGTTGTCGGACGCGGCGGGCTCGCCGGGGCGGGGCTGGTGTCGAACGCCAACATCATCCCGGCGACTTTGACCGCCAAATATCATTTCGCGCCCAATGGCGGCATCCGCCCCTATGTCGGTGCAGGACCGACCTATTTCATCTTCATCGATGAACAGCCCGGTGCGACGGCGCAGGCACTCGGCGCGACGCGGCAACAGATGAATGACCATTTCGGACTGGCATTGCAGGCCGGGATCGACGTTCCGGTCAATGCCAATGGCCTGTCGCTAAGCGTCGATGTAAAGCGCTATTTCCTGCGGACTTCGGCACATTGGTTCAATGCTGCCGGAACGGAGGTGTTGGCAACGCGGCACCGCATCGACCCGTGGGTGATCAGCGCGGGGCTCGCCTATCGTTTCTAGCAGGCTGGAGGAGCGTCAACCCGCCCGCTGTCGGAGCAATCGCAAGGCCACGCGCTAGACACGGATTGCGCAGGGGATGGATGCCGTCAATCGGCTAGAGGCGGCCACCCGGCCATGGCGTTGGAGCGTCAGCGATTTATGGCGCCACAGGGTCTTCCCGGCCGACCGCACGGTACGGCGAGTGCGCCTGTTATGTCTGGGCTGCGATGCCCGTTCGGTGGAGAATAGTGATGGTGGTGTGTGGCGGAGCTGTCAGGCCAATCGCAACTTTTCTCTGTTTGACGCGGTAAGGGCAGGGGAGCGCAGGCTTCTTGTCTCGGGTCTTGGTGACGAAGCTCTCTAGAATCTCGCCTTCCTGGTCCGCCGCACGCCACAGGTAATGCATCTCGCCACCAATCTTCACGTACATCTCGTCGAGATGCCAGTGCCAGTGCTTGAACCCGCGCATCTGCGACACCCGCTGCCGGCGGATATCCGCTGCAAACAGCGGAGCAAACCTGTTCCACCAGAACCTCACCGTCTCATGGCTGATATCAATCCCCCGCTCGAACAGCAGGTCCTCCACGTTCCGCAGCGACAGCGGAAACCGGACGTACATCATCACCACGAGGCGGATCACCTCTGGCGACGAATTGAAATAGCGGAATG
>CAZAWL010000358.1:0-1691 GCA_964488705.1 uncultured Sphingopyxis sp. | reverse complement strand
TGACGAGGCCGGCCATGTCGCCAACCTGTTGCGCAATCCGCACGTCGCGCAGGATCTGGGTGACGACGCGAGCTGATGGCCAAGCTCTATTTCTATTATGCGTCGATGAACGCGGGCAAATCGACCACGCTGTTGCAAGCCGACTTCAATTATCGCGAACGCGGCATGACGACGATGTTGTGGACCGCCGCGCTCGATGACCGCTATGACGTCGGGGCGATTACCAGTCGCATCGGGCTTCAGGCCGACGCGCACAAATTTGCGCCCGAAACCGACATCCGTGCAGAGGTGCTGGCTGGGCATGCCGCTGCCCCGATTGCCTGCGTGCTGGTCGATGAGGCGCAGTTCCTTTCCCGGACCCAGGTGCTCGACCTCGCCCGGCTCGCGGATGAGGACGGCATTCCCGTCGTCACCTATGGGTTGCGGACCGACTTTGCTGCCAACCTGTTTCCCGGCTCGGCGGCGTTGCTCGGCCTCGCCGATGCTCTGGTGGAGCTGAAGGGTGTGTGCGAATGTGGACGCAAGGCGACGATGAACCTGCGCGTCGACGCATCGGGCAAAGCGGTGCTGGAGGGGGCACAGACCGAAGTCGGCGGCAATGACCGCTATGTCGCGCTGTGCCGCAAACATTTCATGGCGGCGCGGCGCGATGCAGCGGCCGTCGGCTGATGCGCGACCTGTACGCCCCTTTGGCCGATGGCGATATCGCACTCGAACCGTTGGTGGAGGCGCATCGGGAGGGGTTGCGCGCCGCCTGTGCTGCCGACACCGAAATATGGGAGATTTACCCCTTTTCCTATGTCGGCGACGCGTTCGACCCGCAATTTGACCTGATGCTGCGGCATGACCGGCCACGGCTCTGCTATGCGATTTTGGACGGCGGCACGGTCGTCGGCATGACGGCCTGGATCGAACATGGCGCACCGGGCCATTCGGTCGAAATCGGCAACAGCTATATCATCCCGCGCCTTCGCGGCAGCGGGTTCAACCGGCGCGTCAAGCGGTTGATGCTGAACCACGCCTTTGCGCACGGTTATCGGCGCGTTGCCTTCAAGGTCGATGAAATCAACACACGGTCGCAGGCGGCGGTGCTGAAACTTGGCGCGACCAAGGAAGGGGTGCTGCGGGCCGAACGCATCACCTGGACCGGGCGGGTGCGGCATACCGGCATCTTCAGCATCCTCGCGGAGGAATGGCGCGGGTGAGCGAGCGTAACGGTCCGGCGCTCCATGGCTGGCTGGTCATCGACAAACCGGTCGGCACCGGTTCGACGCAGGTGGTCGGCGCGGTCAAGCATGCCCTGCGCGAAGGCGGCTATGCCAAGGTCAAGGTGGGCCATGGCGGCACGCTCGACCCGCTGGCGTCCGGCGTGCTGCCGGTCGCGCTGGGGGAGACGACAAAACTCGCCGGGCGGATGCTCGACGCCAGCAAAAGCTATGACTTCACCATCGCGTTCGGCACCCAAACCGACGGCCTCGATGCCGAGGGCGCGGTGGTCGCGACCAGCGACGTGCGCCCGACACGGGCAGATGTGGAGGCGGTGCTGCCACGCTTCACCGGTGCCATTGAGCAGGTGCCGCCGGCCTATTCTGCGATAAAGGTCGACGGCAAACGGGCCTATGACCGAGCGCGGGCGGGCGAAACGGTGGAGATGACCGCGCGGGCGGTGACCGTCCACGCGCTTTCGATAG
>CAZAWL010000357.1:0-1700 GCA_964488705.1 uncultured Sphingopyxis sp. | reverse complement strand
GCAAATCAATGGTCGACGCACGCAGAACTATGACTAGGTGGTGACCTGCCCCCCCCGGGCTGCGCTCAATCGCTGCGCGACGGCGTCACATTAGCTGTGAAGCAACTTCCAATATGCCCAGAGGACAGGTTCATAGATCCTCTCAAAGACCATCGGGTGCAAAAACCTGCGTGCCCTTGGCCATGGCCACAGGGTTAGCATGATCGCGCCTGATTGCACGTCCAAATCAACGCGGCGCGAAGCGTCCGTCGGGTGGCGTGCAAGCGCCGCATTCAGGCCTCTGGATGTGTGCTTCCCGGTCGCCCCTGCTCCAGCCAGGCTGCTGCCAACAGCGCGACGCCGCTGCCGAGCAGGGCTCCGCCAAACACGTCGGTCAGCCAGTGCACGCCCAGCATCAACCGCGATGCAGCGGTGCAAATGATCAGGGCGACGGCCAGAGACAGCGCGGCACCCCGCCATCGCGCCGGGGCCATCATGGCGAGGAGGACGTAAACCACCGCCGCGCTACTGACATGACCGCTGGGGTAGGACAAATCCCCGACCTGATCGAGCAGCGGCACAACATCGGGGCGCGGCCGGGCAAAACCCGCCTTCATCGCCGACGATACGATGTTGGTGAGCAGTGCCGCGACCGCAAGAGCCGCAGCCGAACGCGCCGAGACGGATCGCCAGAGCAGCAGCACCAATAATATGACCATTATCCAGCGGGGCGTGCCACCGCCGACCCAACTGACCGCCTGGGCAACGCTGATCAGCCAGTCGGGTGATTGGCCGACGCGTAGCCCCAGCAGCGGCGCGACCGTCCGGTCAAGCGCAACGAACGCGCCATAATGCAGCGCGATGCCGAGCAGGAATGCTGCAACGATGGCCGCCAATCCACGCCCGGCGGCGGTGACGGGTGCCCAACGAGGTTCCGCGTTTCGGCTCAAATATGCAGCGCCTGGCCATACGCCCCAAGGACGCTTTCATGCATCATTTCGGACAGCGTCGGGTGCGGGAATACGGTGTGCATGAAATCGGCTTCGACCAGCTCGGCGGTCTTGCCGACGGTATAGCCCTGGATCAGCTCGGTCACCTCGGCGCCGATCATGTGCGCGCCAAGCAATTCGCCGGTTTTGGCGTCGAACACCGTCTTGATGAACCCTTCGGCTTCGCCGAGCGCGATCGCCTTGCCGTTGCCGATGAAGGGAAAATTGCCGACCTTCACCTCATGGCCCGCTTCCTTGGCCTTGGCCTCGGTCAGGCCGACGCTGGCGACCTGCGGGTGGCAATAGGTGCAGCCGGGGATGTTCCGCGGGTCCATGGCGTGTGGGTGGACGTCTGTGTTTCCGAGACTGGCAGCTATGGCCTCGGCAGCAATCACGCCCTCATGGCTCGCCTTGTGTGCCAGCCACGGCGGCGCGGTCACGTCGCCGATGGCCCAGATGCCCGGCACATTGGTGCGGCACATGGGGTCGGTGTCGATATGCCCCTTGGTCGTTTTGATGCCGAGCGCCTCCAGCCCTCTGTTTTCGGTGTTGGGGACGATGCCGATGGCGACGATGCGGTGGGTGAATTCGCCGTTCACAACCTTGCCGTCGCGACCCTTGATCGCGGCGGACACGGCCGATGCTGTGGCTTTCAGGCTTTCGACGCCTGCCCCGGTCATGATCGTCATGCCCTGTTTGGTCAGCGCCTTTTCGAGGAAGGCGGAGACGTCG
>CAZAWL010000356.1:0-1702 GCA_964488705.1 uncultured Sphingopyxis sp. | reverse complement strand
GCCCAAGGCCGCGACCCGCTCCGCGCCCGGCCGCAGCATCAGGTGATAGGTGTTCCCCAAAATGATGTCGGCACCCGCTGCCCGGACCTCTGCCGGTCGCAACGCCTTGACGGTCGCCGCCGTCCCCACGGGCATGAAAGCCGGGGTGCGGATATCGCCCCGCTTCATTCTGATCGTGCCGGTGCGGGCAGCGCCGTCGGTGGCGGCGATGGAAAAGGCAAAGCGCGGCGCGGTCATGCCCCAGCGCCTAGCGCGCCTCAGCCCCGCTTGTCGAGCGATCGGCAATTGCAATTCTGCGTGGCCGCGTCACACTGGCCGCGACCGACAATCAAATCAGGGGAACGACCGGTGCTTTGTAAATATGGCGCAATGACCAAGACCGCAGCCGTCATACTCGCGACAACGCTGCTGACGTCCCCGCTCGCGGCCCAAGGGAATCCGGGCGCCGACCCCGGTGCCGGTGAAGCCCAGTTTCGGGACATTTACCGCGAACTGATCGAGACAAATACGACACTTTCCGCGGGCAGTTGCACACTTGCAGCCGAACGTATGGCGGCACGGCTGCGCTCGGCCGGCTATAGTGACGCGGACCTGCACATCGTTACGGTGCCGGAGCATCCGCGCGAGGGCAATCTGGTCGCCGAGCTGCGCGGCAGTGACCCCAGCCTGCGGCCGCTGCTGTTGCTGGCGCATATCGACGTGGTCGAGGCGAATCGCGCCGATTGGGAGCGCGACCCGTTCACACTGGTCGAGGAGGACGGCTATTTCTATGCGCGCGGCGCCAGCGACGACAAGGCGCAGGCCGCGATCTGGGTCGATACATTGATGCGGTTTCGTCAGGAGGGCATCACGCCCCGGCGCACCGTGCGGATGGCGTTGACCTGTGGGGAGGAAACGGCGGGCGCATTCAACGGCGCCGAATATCTGGTGAATGAACGCCGCGCGTTGATCGACGCCGAATTTGCGCTGAACGAAGGCGCCGGCGGGCTGTTGTCCGACGATGGCCGACATGTGATGGTCAACATCCAGGCCGGAGAGAAATTTCCGCAAAATTTCCGGTTGGAAGTGACCAACCCCGGTGGCCACAGTTCACGCCCCGTCGCCGACAACGCCATCAACCGGCTTGCCGCCGCGCTGGGGCGCGTTGCGGCGCACCAGTTCCCCTATCAATCCAACGACGCAACGATCGGATTTTTCGGCGCGGTGGCGCGGCTGACGCCGGGACCGCAGGGCGAAGCGATGGCACGATTCGCCGCCGACCCCAATGACAGCGCATCGGCAAATGTGCTGGCAGCGGCCAACCCGTCGTTCAACGCCATATTGCGCACCACCTGCATTGCCACGATGATTGAGGGCGGCCACGCAACCAATGCGCTGCCGCAACGTGTGCGGGCCAATATCAATTGCCGCATATTTCCCGGCACGTCGGTCGAAAGCATCCGGCAGACGCTGGCCGATGTCGTCGCCGACCCCGCGGTCAGCGTCACCACGCTCGAAACCCGCAGCCCGACCAGTGCACCGCCGCCGCTCAACGACGCAATCATGGGCCCGGCCCGCCGTGCGGCCGAAGCGGTGTTCCCCGGTGTACCCTTGATCCCGCTGATGGCCGCGGGCGGCACGGATGGCGCCTTCCTGACGCCGGCGGGCATCCCGACCTATGGCTTTAGCGGACTGTTTTCGACGATCGAGGGCAGCCGCGCGC
>CAZAWL010000355.1:0-1722 GCA_964488705.1 uncultured Sphingopyxis sp. | reverse complement strand
CGGCAGCCCGGATCACCAGGCTGCCCAGCTCGCGAACACTGTCGGGCAACTCATGGCGCTGCAACAGTGCCATGGCCGATGGCGTGATGCATGGCGATAGGCCCAGATCGCGGCACAAATGCGCAACAATCACGGGGATGTCGTCGGGCCGCGCGGCCAGCGCCGGCGTTTTCACCGCGAGCACCGCCAGACGGTACCATAAATCCGCCCGAAATCCGCCGCTCCGCACCGCCGCCGGTAAGTCGCGATGTGTTGCGCAGAGGATCCGCCCGTCAAACGCCAGCGGCGCGGTGCCGCCGACGCGGCGATACTCCCGCGCCTCCAGCACGCGCAGCAGCCGCACCTGAACCTCCGCCGGCATGTCGCCGATTTCATCAAGGAACAGCGTGCCGCCAACGCATTGTTCGAACAGGCCGGGTCGCCGTGCGATGGCACCGGTGAAGGCGCCACGGTCATGGCCGAACAGTTCCGCCTCTATCAGCGCTGCCGGGATCGCGGCACAATTGACCGCGACAAAGGGGCGCGCCGCGCGCGGTCCCAGATTGTGGATGGCGCGCGCGGCAGCGTCCTTGCCTGAACCCGACGGACCGATGATCAGCACCGGCGCGTCGACCCTCGCGACCTGGCGCACGGCGTTGCGCAGACGGACCATCGCCGCGCTGCCGCCGGCGAGGCGGTTGTCCAGCCCGTCCCGCGGCTCGACCGCGTCTTGTCCGGCGGCATGCGGCGAGGAGGTGTCACCGGCGTCGCGGGCCTTATCGGCGTCTGGCCGGGTGTCGCATAAGGGGTCGGGGCGGGGTGTCGTTGGCATGGCCCCAAATTTGCCGAACATGGTTGCCAATCTCTCGCCAATCCCGCCATATTGGCTTCAATACGCCGAGTGAAAGGTTGTTATGATTCGCAGTGTCCCGCCCGTTCGCGCCGCAATCACGCTGGCTGCCGCGCTCGTCCTCAGCGGCTGCGCCACCCCCGAACAGCGCGTCAGATCGGGCCTGATCGATGCCGGCCTGTCGCGGCCGATGGCGACATGCATGGCCGAACGGATGGTCCAGCGGCTGTCGCTGCTGCAATTGCGCCGAATTGGACGTATCGGTGATTTGCGCGAGGCGAATGTGCGCGAATTGACGGTCGATCAGTTTTTGCACCGTGCGCGCGCTCTGGGTGACCCTGAAATATTGGCGGTCATGACCACCTCCGCCGGGCTGTGTGCGATTCGCACCTGACCCTAGGCAGCGCAGCCATGATGTGCTTTAGGGCTGCCAGAGTCTTTTCCAGCCCTTCACAGACAGAGGCAGATCCATGAATATCCACGAATATCAGGCCAAGGAATTGCTGGCACAGCATGGCGTTGCGGTGCCCGCCGGTTATGCGGCGATGAGCGTGGAGGAAGCCGTGGCCGCAGCCAAAAAGCTGCCCGGGCCGCTTTATGTCGTAAAGGCACAGATTCACGCTGGCGGCCGCGGCAAGGGCAAGTTCAAGGAGCTCGCTGCCGAAGCCAAGGGTGGTGTGCGGCTCGCCCGTTCGGTCGAAGAGGTGGAGGCCAATGCCCGCGACATGCTGGGCAACACGCTGGTGACGATTCAGACCGGCCCGGCGGGCAAGCAGGTGAACCGGCTCTATGTCACCGACGGGGCGGATATCGCCAAGGAATTTTACCTCTCCATGCTGGTCGACCGCGCCTCTGGCCGCGTCGCGATGGTGGTTTCGACCGAAGGCGGCATG
>CAZAWL010000354.1:0-1730 GCA_964488705.1 uncultured Sphingopyxis sp. | reverse complement strand
GGGCAGATGCCGGGCATGCCGATGCCGCCGGGAGGGATGTCACCCGGACAGATGTCACCCGGACAGATGTCGCCCGGCCAGATGCCCGGCGGATCGGCCGGCCGATCGCCCGGCGATCGCCCGGCGCCGGGCACCGGCATGGCAGGCATGCCCGAGGTCAGCTTTCCCGACCGTGCCGACCATGCAGTCCAGCTGCTGACCGCCCGGCTGGACTCGGCGCGCGCAATCGCCACTGCGGGACGCGCGCTCTATGCCGTGCTGACCGCCGCGCAGAAGAAGACCGCTGATGAACTTCTCGCGATGCCAACGCCCGGCATGTGAGAGGCTCAGCCAACCTCACCGCTGGAGCGGCGCCCACCGGTCGCCGCTCCCCGGCACGGCAATTCGTGTGACGATTGGGAGCTGAGCGGATGGACGACTTGTCTCACGCATCTTGGTGGCGCAGCGCCAGCGGGCTTGTGCTCGGCGGATTTCTCCTGATTGCCGGGTTCTTCCTGATCACCGAGCACACTGCGCACGTGTTCGGTGCTCTGCCCGTCGTGCTGGTCCTCCTCTGCCCCTTGCTGCACGCGTTCCACCATGGCCGGCATGGTCGCCATGGCGGTCACGGGCACCATCGCGGCGGGCAACGCGATCCCGCGAATTCGCCCCCTCGCCCGGGAGAGCGGCCATGACCGACGACAGCAGCGCATACGGCCTGTGGTTCCTGGTGGCGCTGAATTCGGCCGTTTTCATCCTGTTCGCCTTCAGTTTCGGCAAACCGCGATCGCCGCGGGATTGGCGGGCCTTCGGCGCGTTCAGCGCGTTCATTGCTGCGCTGTTCGCCGAAATGTATGGCTTCCCGCTGACGATCTACCTGCTTTCCGGCTGGCTGCAGACGCGCTATCCCGGCGTCGATATCCTCTCGCATGACGCCGGGCATTTGTGGTCAACGCTGTTCGGCATCAGCGGCAACCCCCATGTCAGCGTGCTGCATATCCTCAGCGCGGCGTTGATCGGCGCCGGTTTCATCCTGCTGTCCGCGGCGTGGCGCGTGCTGCATGCCGCACAGGCGGCCGGGCGACTGGCATCAGCTGGTCCCTACGCCCGTGTCCGGCATCCCCAATACATCGGGTTCATCGCCATCCTGCTTGGCTTTCTGCTGCAATGGCCGACCCTCCTGACGCTGGCGATGTTCCCCGTCCTTGTCGCCATGTACATCCGCCTGGCACATCGCGAGGAAGCAGAGGTACGGCTGGCCTTTGGCGAGGAATATGACCGCTACGCTGCCCGGGTGCCCCGTTGGCTGCCCCGGCGGCAGGCTGGTGACGCAGGCCGCCGCGCCGCATGACGAAGGCGACCTGGCTGCCCGCCGTACGGCGCTACATGGCTGTATCCCTGCTTGGCCATGCCGTCTGGGAGGTGGCGCAGTTGCCGCTGTTCACGCTGTGGCAAGACGAACCGCCCTGGAAGGTCGCATTCGCGGCATTGCACTGTCTGGGTGGCGACCTTGCGATCGCGAGCGCGGTGCTGGTCGCCGCGCTCGCGCTGGCGGGGCGCCATGATTGGCCGAGCAATGGCGCGAGGGGTGTGACGATGTTGGTGCTCGCTTTCGGTGGCACCTACACGGGCTGGAGCGAATACAGCAACGCCATCGTCAAGCAGACCTGGACCTACACGAACGCGATGCCTCTTGTTCCCTGGTTGGGCATTGGCATCACGCCGCTGTTGCAGTGGCTCATCATCCCCTC
>CAZAWL010000353.1:0-1751 GCA_964488705.1 uncultured Sphingopyxis sp. | reverse complement strand
AGGACCCGCTGATTAAGAGTCAGCTGCTCTACCAACTGAGCTATGCGTCCCCATGGCCGACATCGGCGCATCTGTTGCCATGTGCGGTCTTGGTCACAACCGCGGGGTTGGGGGCCAGCGTCGGTCCCCTTGGCAACAGCGGTGGGCCGGTAGCATGGCTTTTGCCGCTGCGCAATGGCGCACTGGCGGAATATGCAGCTATCGTCTGCGCCCAATACCCCTGTGGCCGTGCAGCCGAGCTATCGGCCGGGGTCGCCGATGCCGACCCGGCCCCATTTCTTGGTGTCACGGTCGATCGCCATGATGAGGCCGATGCACATCATCACCGTCAGCATCGACGAGCCGCCATGCGAAATGAACGGCAGCGGGATGCCGACAACGGGGGCCAGCCCCATGACCATCATCAGGTTGATGGCGATGTAAAAGAATATCGTCATCGTCAGCCCGCCGGCCGCGAGCCTGCCAAACCGGCTCGGCGTGCGCTCCGCCACCCGCCAGCCCCAGCGCAGCAATAGCGTAAAGCCGCACAACAGCACGGCACCGCCGAGCATGCCCCATTCCTCTGCCATAGTCGCAAAGACAAAGTCGGTATGTCCCTCGGGCAGATAGTCGAGGTGGCTTTGCGTGCCGTTGAGAAAACCTTTGCCAAACACGCCGCCAGAGCCGATCGCGATCTTGGACTGGCTGATATGATAGCCCGAACCCAGCGGGTCGCTCTCCGGATCGAGAAAAATGAGGATGCGGCGCTGCTGATAATCGTGCAGCAGGCTGAATAATATCGGGACAGCGGCCGCGCCGGCAATCGCGGTACCGACAAACAGTCGCATCGGCAGGCCGGCCAGAAACATGACCGTCACGCCGCCAACACCAATGGCGATTGCCGTTCCCAGGTCCGGTTGCAGCATCACCAGCGCCATCGGCGCGCCGACGGCCAGCAGCCCGGGCCAGAGCGCATGCCAGCTGCGGATCATGCCCGGCGGCAAATTGCCATAGAAATGCGCGAGGGCGACGACGACCACCGGTTTCATGAATTCCGACGGCTGGAGCCGCGTAAAGCCGAGGTCGAGCCAGCGCTGGCTGCCGCCGCGCACCGCGCCCAGCAATTCGACGCCCAGCAAAGCAATGATGATTGCGGCATAGGCCGGAAAAGCACCGAGCCGCCACCATGGCTCCGATATGCGCGACATGATCAGCGCCATGGTCAGAAATACCGCAAATCGCACCAAATGCTGCGCCGCCCAGGGTGACGCGCTGCCACCGGCAGCCGAATAGAGAACCAGCGCGCCAAAGGAGACGAGCGCGGCGAGCACGAACATGATCCGCCAGGGCAGCGCCTCGGCGACGCTATGCGGGACGATGGACCGCGTCATCGTTCGCCACCCGTTTCGGTGGCGGGGTCATTCCCCTCCCGCGCGGCGTTGCTGGTGTCGCGCGGTGGGGTCGGGATCGCCGCGACGCTGTTGGTCGCCGCCTGCAACGCGGCATAGCGCCGGGCCAGCCGGTCGCGCATCGGTCCACCCCATTCCGCCTCCAGCGCCGCGAGCGACGCCAGCGCGACTTCCCGGTCATAGAGGAAGGAGATGATATCCTTGGCAATCGGGGTGGCGGCGCGGCTGCCGCCGCCATGTTCGATGACCACGGCCGCGGCGTATCGCGGTGCGTCGTGCGGGGCAAAGCAGATGAAATGGCCATGGTCGCGATAGCGCCAGGCGCTGCCGGCGCTGCGGCCCGACTGGAGCCCGCGCACCTGG
>CAZAWL010000352.1:0-1755 GCA_964488705.1 uncultured Sphingopyxis sp. | reverse complement strand
CCTACAGCGGCACCCGGCCACCGCATCCCCGGATATCTCGATTGCGACAAAGGCCCTGCTGGTCGGATCGGATGTGCTGCGCGTCGAATATCATATGCGCGGCGAGCTCAGCGCGGTGTCGATACCGCCTCCGGCGATAGAGCAACGGGCCGACCGGCTTTGGGAGCGTACATGTTTCGAAGCCTTTCTGGGGATGTCCGACGGGGCCTATGCGGAGGTGAATGTCGCCCCATCGAAATTGTGGGCGACATATGATTTCGACGGCTACCGGTCTGGTATGCGACGATCCTCGGTTTCGGTGCTGCCGCATGTCGTGATCGGGGAGGAGTGCCTGAGTGTGACCGCCTCTATCGACTTGCGTTCCCTCCCGGCGGCGCCTGTGCGGCTGGGCCTGTCGGCGGTTGTGGAGGCTTTGGACGGAAGCAAATCCTACTGGGCGCTAGCGCATCCGCCCGGCGCGCCAGATTTTCACCATGCTGATTGCTTTGCCCTCGAACTTGCGGCACCGGCGGCGTCATGACTATCCTGTTCGGTATCGACCGCCTGCTCGCCGATCCGGCGCTGCGCAAACCGTTGGAGGGCAAGCGCGTAGCGTTGCTCGCGCATCCGGCCTCTGTCACGGCGGATCTGACCCACAGCCTCGACGCGCTGGTCGCAGCCGGCGTCAACATCACCGCGATGTTCGGCCCACAGCATGGCGTCCGCGGCGATTTGCAGGATAATATGATGGAGTCGCCCGACTTCACCGACGCCATTTACAATATTCCCGTCTTTAGCCTCTATGGCGAAGTGCGCCGTCCGACCGGTCAATCGATGTCGACATTCGACGTGATGCTGGTGGATTTGCAGGATGTCGGTTGCCGCATCTATACCTTTGTCACGACGCTGCTGTACGTGCTCGAGGCGGCTGCCGCCCACGGTAAGAGTGTTTGGGTGTTGGACCGGCCCAATCCCGCCGGCCGGCCGGTCGAGGGGACCATCCTGCGTTCAGGGTGGGAGAGCTTTGTCGGTGCCGGCCCGATGCCCATGCGGCACGGGATGACGCTGGGCGAGATGGGGCATTGGTTTGTTCGCCACTTCAATTTGGACGTCGATTATCAGGTCGTCGCCATGCAGGGCTGGCGGCCGGACGCCGCGCCGGGCCATGGTTGGCCGCCGGAGCGCGTATGGATCAACCCCAGCCCCAATGCCGCAAACGTCAATATGGCGCGTGCCTATGCCGGCACGGTGATGCTGGAGGGCGCGACGTTGAGCGAGGGTCGCGGCACCACGCGGCCGCTGGAGATGTTCGGTGCACCCGATATCGATGCGCGGGCGGTCATCACGGAAATGCAGCGGAGAGCGCCACACTGGCTGTCGGGTTGTACGCTGCGCGATTTCTGGTTTCAGCCGACCTTTCACAAACATGTCGGTCGGCTGTGTTCGGGCGTGTTCATCCACGCCGAAGGGGCGGCATATGACCATGCCGCGTTCCGGCCCTGGCGGTTGCAGGCTGCGGGGTTTAAGGCCATCCGTGCGCTCTACCCCGACTATGCGTTGTGGCGTGGTACCGATTTCAAATATGAATATACCGACAATGTCCTTGCCATCGACGTGATCAATGGTTCGTCGTTGCTGCGCGAGTGGGTCGATGACACGGCGGCGGCGCCGGGTGACCTCGATGCCATGGCCACCGCCGATGAAGCCATCTGGGCGGAACAGATGGCGCCGCTTTTGCTGTATTGAGTGCTATCGCGGTGCCATGCGGATCGCGCC
>CAZAWL010000351.1:0-1762 GCA_964488705.1 uncultured Sphingopyxis sp. | reverse complement strand
CGATCCATGTCTGCGGGCTGCCCAGCGGTGTCGCGGCCCGCGCGGCGCTGACCGGGGCCGATGGCGTCTGGGCGGCGAGGCCCGCCGGCACTGCGAGCACGCCCAAGGCGCCAATGATCAATTTCCGACGCACATCCATGCTCCATCCCACTTACGAACCAGATTTGGCTAAGCCATGCAGAGCGAGGTGGGTCAAGCAAAGCCTTGCGTCAAATGCCGATCACGCTATCGCGGCGGCCTCTGCCATTATCCATTTCAGGTTCAGCCATGGCCACCGACATGCCGCCCTCCCCGCTCGCCCCGACGCAATTTCCGGCGCTCGCCGACATTGACGGCGTGACGCTGCGCGCGGTCCGGGCGCATTACAAAGCGTGGGACCGGTGCGACCTCAGCTATGTCGAACTGGCCCCGGGTACGACGCTCGCCGGTGTCACGACGCGCAACATTTGCTGTTCCACCGAAGTGGAAATGTGCCGCGAGGGGATAGTGCGCGGGACAGCAAGGGCGCTGATCGTGAATGCGGGCAACGCCAACGCCTTTACCGGCTATCGCGGCCGCGAGGCGGTCGAAGCCATCATGACCCAAACCGCCGCGCATCTCGGCGTGGAGCCGGCGGACATTCTGGTCTGCTCGACCGGGGTGATCGGCGTCCCCCTGCCGGTGGACAAGGCGCGCGCCGGACTGGCAACGGCGTTCGCATCCAGCCCGTGCAGTTGGGAGGATCTGGCCTCTGCCATCACCACCACCGACACATTTCCAAAGGGTGCGAGCGCCAGCGCGATCGTCGACGGCAGGACCGTTTCGGTCGTCGGCATTGCCAAGGGGTCGGGGATGATCGCGCCTGACATGGCGACGATGCTGGCTTATGTCTTTACCGATGCGGCGGTCGCCGCGCCATTGCTCCAGTCGATGATCGCCTCTGCCTGCGACGCGACATTCAACTGCATCACGGTCGACAGCGACACGTCGACCAGCGACACATTGCTGCTGTTCGCGACGGGTGCCGCGGGCAACGCACCGCTGAGCAGCTTTGACGACGCCGGCGCGGATGCGCTGTCTGCGGCAATCCATGCGGTGTGCCGCGACCTCGCCCAGCAAATCGTGCGCGATGGCGAAGGCGCGCAGAAATTTGTCAGCATCCATGTATCGGGCGCGGTGAGTAACGACAGCGCACGCAAAATCGGGCTGGCCATCGGCAATTCGCCGCTGGTCAAGACGGCGATAGCGGGCGGAGACGCCAATTGGGGCCGCGTCGTGATGGCCGTTGGCAAGGCGGGGGAGCCCGCCGACCGCGACCGGCTCTCGATCGCCTTTGGCGGTCATTGGACGGCACGCAACGGCCTGCCCGTCGATGGTTATGACGAGGCGCCCGTCGCCGCCCACCTGGCAGGGCGAGAGATCGAGATCAGCGTGGATATCGGCATGGGTGACGGTCGGGCCACAATCTGGACGTGCGACCTGACCCACGGTTATATCAGCATCAACGCGGACTATCGCAGCTGAGCGGCAGCGACAGCCGTTGTTTCAGAGCACGCCTTCCAGCCAGCCCTTCAGCGCACTTTTGGGTGCGGCACCCACTTTTTCCGCGACCTTTTCGCCGTTCTTGAACAGCATCATCGTCGGGATGCCGCGCACGCCCAGCTTGCCCGGCGTGTCGGGATGATCGTCAATATTCAGTTTGGCGATCACGACCTGCCCTGCCAATTCGTCGCTGATTTCCTCCAGCGCGGGGCCGATCATCTTGCACGGGCCGCACCATTCC
>CAZAWL010000350.1:0-1770 GCA_964488705.1 uncultured Sphingopyxis sp. | reverse complement strand
CCGCACGCGATGACCCACAGCTATTCCCAATCCGCCCAGCGGCTCGTTGATGCGATGGCCGCCGCCGCAGCAGCAGACCCGTCGCGCGCGATGGCGTTTCAGGGTGCACCCGGCGCCAACAGCGACATTGCCGTGCGTAGCTTTGATGCCGACGCACTGCCGCTGGCCTGCTATAGTTTCGAGGATGCGCTCGACGCCGTCCATTCCGGCGCGGCGGCGCGGGCGATGATCCCCATCGAAAATTCGCTGCACGGGCGCGTCGCCGACATCCATTTCCTGTTGCCCGAATCGGGATTGAGCATCGTCGGCGAATTTTTCCTGCCCATCCGCTATGGCTTGATGAGCCGTGACCTGGCCCCGCCGACGCGCGCCATGAGCCATGCCCAGGCGCTGGGTCAGTGTCGCCACTGGTTGCGGGCGAACGGCATCGCGCCGCTCGCACACAGCGATACGGCCGGGGCCGCGGCCTGGGTTGCCGATTCGGACGAACCGGGGCTCGCCGCACTGGCTCCGCCGCTGGCCGCCGACCTCTATGGCCTGACGCTGCATGAAACGGGGATTGAGGATAGCGACGACAATATGACGCGCTTTGTCGTGCTCGCGCGCGACCCGCTCGACCCGCCGCCCGCAACGCCGGTGATGACCAGTTTCGTGTTCGAGGTGAAGAATATCCCGGCGGCGCTGTACAAGGCGCTGGGCGGGTTCGCCACCAACGGCGTCAATATGACCAAGCTCGAAAGCTATCAGCAGGGCGCCAATTTCGCCGCAACAGAATTTTACGCCGACATTGTTGGTGCGCCCGGCAACGCGGCGGTGGACCGCGCGCTTGCCGAACTGGCCTTCCACTGCAACAAGGTGCGGATGCTGGGCAGCTATGCGATGGCGCGCGAGAGGAAGTAGCGCCGGTGGGCCCTGCGCTTAATGCATTGAAGGGTTTGATGATGAGCAATTTTTCTGAATCGCTTCGCCACGGATTTTCCAACCTGACCAATGTCGAGGGTCGCGACCGACCGCGCCAATATTGGCCCTATGCGCTGCTCTTGATCGGAACAAAGTGGGTGATCGGCACGATGTTGACCCTGCCGGTGATGATCAGCAGCATGGAACAGAGTTTCGACGCCGTCGGAGCCGCAGCGCGCAGTGGCGCGCATGTCGATCAGGCGCAGCTTCAGGCACAGATGATGCAGCAGATGATGGGCCAGATGCAGTCCATCCTGCCGTTCAGTCTGGGACTGGACGTCATCATCGCCCTGTTGCTGTGCGCCGCGACCGTGCGCCGCCTGCATGATCGCAACTGGTCGGGCTGGTGGGTGATGCTGGCCGTCGCGTCGATGGTCGTGGGCGCCGCGACCAGTTACTGGACGATGTCGATGATGGCCAGCGATGCCGCCGGCATCGTCGATAATATGGGCATGATCCAGCTGGTTGGCTGGTTGCCGCTGGTCGGATACATCGTCCTGCTGGTGCAGCTGGTGCAAGGCGGCACGCCCGGCCCCAACCGGTTCGGTGAGCCGCCGGAGGTTTGAGGCGCCGATGCGCCCGCGAGCCGGGTGAGCAAGCCGCGCGAAATGGGGGAGACCAGTCTATGCCCGGTGGCGACGATGAGAAAAGCTTCGCAGGCGTGATGACACTGGCGCGCCGCGGCTTTGTCAATCTGCTGAACTTTCGCGGCCGCGACACGCGCCGACAATTTTGGAGCTTTGCGCTGCCGGTCGTCGGGGTCGGCATGTTCATCTATATGATGATCCTGATTCCGACGATGTTTCGCCA
>CAZAWL010000349.1:0-1783 GCA_964488705.1 uncultured Sphingopyxis sp. | reverse complement strand
TTCATAGACCCAGTCGAATATCAGCGGGGCGATCAATGCGCAGAACAAGCCGCCCAATGCGCCGCCAATAGACATCATCAGATAGAAAAAGGTCAGCCGGTCAGGTTCCGGACGCAGGCTGTACAACCGCGCATGCAACGACACCGCGGTAGTGAACAGCATGACGAGACTGGTCAGCGCGATCATCAGCCCGCCGCCGCCCTGCGACCACATCGACAATCCGCCCGACAGCAACAGCATCGCCGGGGCGAGCAGCGTGAAAAATTCCGACAGCAGGCGCCGTTCGGAAAAGGCGATGGAAAAGCTGAGCAGATAGAGGCCGAGCGGAATCGCCCACATCAGCGGCATCGCCATGATGTCGGTGGTAAGGTGGGTCGTGGTCGACAGCATCAGGCCCGATGGCACCGCCGACAGCGCGATCCACATGGCGATGCGCCCGCGCGTCGGCGCGGCGGATACCGGGGCCGCCGGACGGGCCGGGGCGGCGCTGCCCGCTGTGGATCGCATGGCGACGACACCGCACCAGAATACGAGGGCGACCAGCCCCAGATAGAGTGCGCTCCAACCCCAGCTCTGCCACAACAGCTGCAGATTGGGTTCCACCAGCAAGGGGTAGGCGATGAGGCCGCCGAAACTGCCCAGATTGGACGCGGCATAAAGTGCATAGGGGTTGGCGCCCGGCGCGCTGTCGGCAAACCAGCGCTGCATCAGCGGGGCCTGCGCGGAAATGCCGAACAGGATGGCGCCGACCGACAATATCAGCAGAACCGGCACGAACAGGATGACATTGGCGTCGGACGGCGGGATCAGTTCGGGTCGGAGGCCGATGGGAAATACGCTCAGCACCACGGCAATCAGGAGGAGGCCGCCGTGCAGCATCAGCTGGCGCCGAATGGCAAAGCGGCCCAGCCAATGCGCCCATGCATAGCCGCCCAGCAGCAGCCCCTGATAGACCAGCATCGCGCTGTTCCACACGGCCGGTGCACCGCCCAACCGGGGCAGGGCCATGCGCGCCACCATCGGCTGGACCAGGAACAGCAGAAACGACCCGACCAATATGGTCAATGTGAACAGCCAGCGGCTCGATGCCGTCGGCGCGGCATCCTGTGCAGGTGCGATGGCTTCTGTGGTCACTGCATCCATTCCCTTCGTTCAATCTTGTACACGATGACCTGCTCTTCGCCCGGCCCCGCGAACCCCCCAGTAAAATCCAGATTCCGCGCCCGGGTCATCCCCAAACGCTGCATCAACCCCCATGACGCGGCATTGCCGCGCACAGTCAGCGCAACAACATGCGGTGCATCAAACCGGGTGAAGGCCGCGTCAAGCGTCGCCTCTGCGGATTCCCGCGCATAGCCCTTGCCCCACGCGTCCTCGCGCAGTCGCCAGCCGATCTCGAAATCATTGGGGTTGGGCGCGTTGTCGCTGTTGACCCGTTTCAGGCCGCAAAAGCCCAATACCGCATTGTCCTCGCGCCGCTCGACGATCCAGAAACAATGGCCATGGGTCGCCTGACATGCGCGGATGCGGCCCACGGCGGCGTCGAATGTCGCGTCGTCCTGAACGCCGCCCAGCCACTGCATCACTGTCGGGGTGTTCAGATGGCGTTTGAACGGCGCGATGTCGCTGTCGTCCCACGTACGGAGCAACAGCCGCGGCGTTTCGACGATCACCTCAGCCATGGATGAGGCGCGCCGCATCGGCGGCATGATAGGTCCAGATGCCGGTCGCGCCCGCACGTTTGAAGGCGAGCAGCGATTCGAGGATCAGCGCGTCACGGTCC
>CAZAWL010000348.1:0-1798 GCA_964488705.1 uncultured Sphingopyxis sp. | reverse complement strand
GCCCAGCGGTAAAGCGCCGTGCGATAGCGGGCGCTGCCGAAGATTTCCTGTCCGCTGACCAAGCCGCTGCCCGGCGGCAGCGTCAGAACCGCGTCGCCGTCCTCGCTAATGTCGGCGTTGAGGGTGCGCGACTGGCCATCATGGCTCCAGATCGGCGCATAGCGATGACGCCCGGCCAGATAGCGCAGCCTGATGGTGACATCACCGCCCGGTGCCGCCCGATAGCGAAAGGCGTACCATGGGCTGCGGTTGATTGGCGGGCCATGTTCAGGTGTGATGAGGATTGCAAATTCGCGCTCACCCAGCACGGCGCAGCGCGACAAGGACGCCCCTTCAAAATCGAACGAGACGGCGACGCTGCCTGTCCGGCATGCAGCGTTATAGGCTGGCTGTTCCGCAGTGATGAACGTCGGGGGCGGCACATTTGGCGTGCACGCCCCCAGCGCCAATGCAGGCGCAAGCAAGCCCCACCGAGGCTTGCGCCGACGACGCGGGTCAGAAGCTTTTGCGCAGTTCGACAATGAACGTCCGTCCGCGCGGGGAGTGCAGCTCGCTGAAGAAACCATAGGTTTCGTCGGCCAGCGGCGGATCCTCGTCGAACAGATTGTTGACGGCAAAGCGGAACCGCGTTCCGTCGAGCGGCGTGTCATTGTTGATGGTGTAGGCAATCGACATATTCATCGTGAACAGGTCGTCGACACGATAGAAATTGCCGTTGGGGTCGGTGGTCGGGATCAGCACGTCACGCGTCACGCTGGTGTCCCACACGCCACCGACATAGCTGCCGAACAGGCCAACCTCCACCGGGCCGCTTTCCCAATTAACCGATCCGCTAAAGCGCCATTTCGGCCGCCCCTCAATTTCCAGCAACTGGCCCAGGCCACCGACAGCAACATCGGTTGGCAGGACGCCCGCCGCAATCGCGTCGATCAGCTCCTGTCCGTCGGAGCCGGCCGACTGGACAAAGCTTTCCAGCCGCGCAGCGTTGAACCGCAGGCGGAAGTCGCCGATGCCGAAATCGGGCACGCGATAGAATAGGCCAAAGTCCCACCCCCGCGACCGGCGACTGTCGAGATTGAGATAGGGGTCGAGCACCTGGATGATGCGCCCGGCAGGGGCGAGGCTGGTGCCGGTGAACAATGTAATGTCATCGGCGGTTGGTGCCGCACGGATCACATTGGGGTTGGTGCTGCCATTCAGGCGGCGCAGCAGGTCGAGGGCAATCGCGTTGTCGTCGCCAAATGTGCCGACCAGCCCGCGCTGTTCGACGCGCCAATAATCCGCCGTCAGGGTCAGGCCGGGGATGAAGGCGGGTTCGAGCACGATGCCCAGGTTGATGCTCTCGCTATCCTCCGGCACCAGATTGTCCGTTCCCGACCGGAAGCTGATGGTGCCGGCCCCGGCGCAGGCGCCGAGATTCGCAATCTGTCCCTTTTCCACCTGTGCCTGGCATGTCACGAAATCATCACGCGTGTTGGACCGTGTCGTACCCTCATCATTGACCTGCACCAGGTTGGGGGCACGAAAGCCGCGCGACCAGGCACCGCGAAAGGTGACGCCCGGCAGCACCGACCAGGACGCGGCGACACGCGGCACGATTGCGGTTTCGTCGATGTCGGTGAAATGTTCGATGCGCCCCGCAAGCTGCAGGTTGAACGATTCAACCAGCGGGATGCCCATGTCGGGGGAAACGAGGGGCACGAACAGTTCGGCAAAGGTCGAATAGACCTCCCGCGCGCCATTGGTGTCGGGTGACGGGCTGGTGATGACCAATCACCACTGCGCCCGCGCCTGCATC
>CAZAWL010000347.1:0-1799 GCA_964488705.1 uncultured Sphingopyxis sp. | reverse complement strand
TGGACATTGACGTCCACCAGATCGGGCGGCAGTTCGATGAACAGCGCCACGACAGCGTGCCGGTCGCGCGCCAGCATGTCGGCATAGGCGCCACGCACCGCCCCCATCAGCAACCTGTCCTTGACCGGACGGCCATTGACGAACAGATATTGATGGTCGGCGACGCCGCGATGGAATGTCGGCAGCCCGGCAACGCCGGTCAGCCGTACCCCTTCACGTTCCAGATCGACGCTCACGGCATTGTCCGCCAACCGCCGGTCGGTCAGTGCGGCAACACGATCGATCCGGCTCTGGCCAGGGGGAACCGCAAAGCTTTGCCGACCGTCATGGTCCAACGCAAAGCCGACATCTGGTCGCGCCATGGCGAGCCGCCGCGCCAGGTCGGCGCAGGCCGCATATTCTGATCGTGCCGTGCGCAGGAATTTTCGTCGTGCCGGCACGCGGTCGAACAGGCCGGTGACGACCACCTGCGTCCCGACGGGGATGGCGACGGGCACTGGCGGCGTGACCACGCCATTATCGACGCACAGCCGCCACCCGTCCCCCTCGGCGACCCGGCTGTCGAATACAACCCGCGCCACCGACGCGATGGACGGCAGCGCCTCCCCCCGGAAACCCAGTGTCGTCACATTCTCGATCGCCTCGTCGGGCAATTTCGACGTGGCGTGCCGTTCAAAGGCGAGCATCAGGTCGGCGCGCGGTACGCCGCAACCATCATCGCTGATGGCGATTCGCTCGGTTCCGCCAGCGGACAGGCTGATGGTGACGCGCGACGCACCGGCGTCGATGGCGTTTTCGACCAATTCCTTCATCGCACTGGCGGGCCGTTCGACCACTTCACCGGCAGCGATACGATTTACCAATGTTTCGGGGAGCCGCCGTATTGACATGTCCTGCTTCCTAGCGCAGTCGCTCCTGCACTGCGACCCGTGCGTTCCGGTAAATTTCATCCGCTGCCCCGACCCTCAGCCACCAGGCCGGTACATGGGCATCGGGCGGATAGGCCGGCTCGTGCGGCTATTCGTGCATCATCTGCGCGGCGCAGCGACCGAAAGCCGTCGGACCGCTGTGCCGCTCCAAGTTGGAAGCCTCAATGTCCATTTTTGCAAGACTTATTAAATTTTCCTCCAACGACATGGCAATCGACCTCGGCACGGCCAACACGCTGGTCTATGTGCGTGGCAAGGGCATCGTGCTGGACGAACCTTCGGTTGTTGCGATCGAAACGGTCAACGGCATTCGCCGCGTCAAGGCGGTCGGCAACGACGCAAAGATGATGATGGGCAAGACCCCCGCGAATATCGAGGCAATCCGCCCGCTGCGCGACGGCGTGATTGCCGACATCGACGTCGCTGAACAGATGATCAAGGAATTCATCAAAAAGGTATCGGGCGGTCACCCACGCCCGTGGAGCTACCCCGAAATCGTCATCTGCGTGCCATCCGGATCGACCAGCGTCGAACGTCGCGCCATCCGCGACGCCGCGCTGAATGCGGGCGCCCGTCAGGTGTTCCTGATCGAAGAACCCATGGCCGCAGCCATTGGTGCCAACATGCCCGTCACCGAACCGGTGGGGTCGATGGTGGTCGATATCGGCGGTGGCACGACCGAGGTCGCCGTGTTGTCGCTGCGCGGTCTCGCCTATACCAGTTCGGTGCGCGTCGGCGGGGACAAGATGGATGAGGCCATCGTTTCCTATGTCCGTCGCCACAATAATCTGTTGATCGGTGAATCGACCGCAGAGCGCATCAAAAAGGACTTTGGCGTCGCCAAAAAGCCGGAGGACGGCAAAGGTCAGA
>CAZAWL010000346.1:0-1801 GCA_964488705.1 uncultured Sphingopyxis sp. | reverse complement strand
AATGTGACAGGGCCCGCGCGACCATTTGTTACCGCTGAAGGCTGATCATGACCGACACACCGCCCGACCGCCTGTCCATCAATCCGCGCAGCCCCCATTTTGACGGTGATGCGCTGCAGCGCGGCGTCGGCATCCGCTTTAAGGACCGGGTGCGCACCGACGTCGAAGAATATTCGATTTCCGAAGGGTGGATCCGCGTGGCCGCAGGCAAGTCAAAGGACCGTTTCGGTCAGTCGATGACGATCAAATTGTCCGGCCCTGTCGAGGCATGGTTCGAGGATACAGCCGACGCCAAGGACAGCGCGTCCGGCGAAGGCACCACGGCGGAATAAATCGCGCGGGTCAGTTGCCGACGCTGGCGACGATGGCGGCCAAGGTGCCGTCACGATCCGGCGTGATGTCGCGGACGCGGGCGATGGTGCGGTTGTCGCTATTGCCGGATTGGCCCGGATAGATGAAGCCGTTGACCGGGTTGGCGCGCAGCCCGAGGTCGCCGATCGGTGCATACCAGACGCGGACGGACGACCAGTCGCCTGCCGCCGAAACGTCGACCGCGCGCACATTACGTTCCACCTGACCGCGGCGACCGTTGATCGGCGACCAGTTGGCGTGGGTGATGAGCACTTCGCGTGGCGAGACAATCTGGCTCACCACCGCGACATGGCCGATGGGCATGGAGCGGCTGGCGGCAAAGGACATGACGGCGCCGACGCGCGGGGTGTTGCCGCGGTCATACTGGCCGGCGGCCTGACCCCACCAGTCGCGGGCGTTGCCGAACAGCTGGATGCCCGATTCGGCGCGGGCGAAGGGTGCGCATTGCAGATAGGCGGAACTGAACGCGGGCGTTGCCGTCATGCCGAGCGCCGACAACAGCAATGCGGCGCAGAGCGTGCGAAACAGATTGACCATGATCAAGCGACCCCCGGGACGATTTTTCGTCTGGGATGGTCAGTGGCGACGTGTGATCTGCCGCACAATGCAGAGTCGGTGAACCGATGCGATCAGCCGACCAGTGGATGGGGCCATGTCGCTCCCGTCGATCAGCCGAGTTCTGGTGCCGACGAAGCGTTGTTGGTGTCTGTGCGCTGGGCCGAATCAGGCGACCCGGCCTACCGCCGTGTACCCGAGTTCAGTGAAGATGGTGCGCACATCATCGGCCGGCATCGGGCGTCCGAAATGATAGCCCTGCAGCTTTTTGCAGCCCAATGCGACGATTGAGTCGGCTTCGGCCTGATTTTCCACGCCTTCTGCCGTCGTCGACATTTCGAGGCTGTCGGCGAGCGCGACAACGGCGCGGATGATGGCGATGGATTCGCGCGCGCCGGCCAGTGCGCCCTGAACGAAACTGCGGTCGACCTTGATGGTCGAAAACTGGCCCATGCGCAGATAGCCGAGCGAGGAATAGCCGGTACCGAAATCGTCGAGCACCAGCTTGACGCCGAGTGCGCGCACCTGATCGAGCACCGTCATTGCCCCCGCCACTTCGCGCAGGAACACACTCTCGGTCACTTCCAGTTCCAGACGTGCGGGGCGGATGCCGCTGTGCGACAGCGCCTTGACCACTGCGCCGACAAAGCCGGGGGAAGAGAGTTGTTCGGCGGATACGTTGACCGCGACCTTGGTCGTGTCGGGCCAGTTCATGGCCTCGCGGCAGGCGGTTTGCAGCACCCATTCGCCAATCGGACCAATCAAACGCGAATCCTCTGCCACCGAAACAAAGCGGACCGGGGAGACATTGCCCAGCTTGCGGTTGTTCCAGCGCAGCAGCGCTTCGAACCCGTCAATCGACCCATCGGAATGG
>CAZAWL010000345.1:0-1806 GCA_964488705.1 uncultured Sphingopyxis sp. | reverse complement strand
GCCTTTGGCTATTTTCAGCGCTACAACCCCGATGACGGGGTGGTCGACATCGAAACCGTGATCAAGGCGATCCATCGCGGGCTCAACGGCCCGGGCATCGGCAAAGTCGGGCTGGTCGGTTACTGCCTCGGCGGGCGATTGGCCTATATGGCCGCTGCCCGCACCGACATCAGCGCCAGCGTCGGCTATTATGGCGTGATGATCGACACCATGCTGGGCGAAAGCCACGCCATCGCCAACCCGTTGATGCTGCACATACCGACCGCCGATCATTTTGTCGGGCCCGATGCACAGGCTGCGATCCATGCCGCCCTCGACAGCCACCCAAAAGTGACGCTGCACGACTATGCCGGGCTCGACCACGGGTTTGCAGCCGAAATGGGGAACCGGCGCGACGATGACGGCGCGCGCCTCGCCGATCAGCGCACCATGGCCTTTTTCGCCGAGCATCTCGCGTGACCGGCATCGCACGGCAGGGGCTCGTCGCCTGGCACGCCTATATCGCCGGCGGCGAAGACCCGGCGGCGCTGCGGGCGATGCTGGCGCCCGACGCAGTGTTCCACTCCCCCGTGGTGCACACGCCGCAACAGGGCGCGGACATGGTGTTTGCCTATCTCCACGCTGCCGCGCATGTGCTGGGCGGGGATGATTTCACATATGTGCGCGAAATTGTCGACGGCGACACCGCAATGCTGGAATTCAGCCGGACGATGGACGGCATCCACATCAACGGTGTCGATATCATCCGGTGGAACGCGGACGGGCAGATTGCCGATTTCAAGGTGATGGTGCGCCCGATGAAGGCGATGAACAAGGTCTGGGAAGCGATGGGGGCGATGTTGGCGCGTCAGGCCGGATAGGCCAAAACCAACTCGTCAACTCACCCCAGCATCGTCCCCATACCCACGGCGGGGTCGACCCAGCCATCATAGATCATTTTGACCGCGACATAGACGATGACGGCGAGCCCGATATAGGCGATCCAGCGGTAGCGTTCGATATATTTGGCGATGATGTTGGCGGCGACACCCATCAGCGCGACCGCAAAGATCAGGCCGACGATCAGGATGCCTGGGTGTTCGCGCGCCGCCCCGGCAACCGCCAGAACATTATCGAGGCTCATCGACACGTCGGCTATGGCGACGGCCCACACCGCACCGGCAAAGCTTTTGGCCGGGCGCAGGCCCGAGTCCTGATCCCCCTCGACTTCCGGTGACCCCGCCGACTCACCCTCGACATGGCGCAGGTCGCGCCACATCCGCCAGGCAACCCAGACGAGCAGCAGCCCGCCGATGAAGATGAGGCCGACGACCTGCATCAGCTGCGTTACCACCAGCGCAAAGCCGATGCGCAGCACCAACGCCGCGAGCACGCCGATGAGGATGACTTTGCGCCGCTGATCAGCGGGCAGGCCGGCTGCCAGCGCACCCACGACAATCGCATTGTCGCCCGCCAGTACGAGGTCGATCAACAGCACCTGGATGAACGCGGCAAAGGCCGAGGGGCTGGTAATGTTGGAAAAATCGGCGACGATGGCCGCCCACATCTCTGCAGGGCCGCCAAGTCCGGTTGCGGCAGAGGAAGCAGCGGACAAAATCAGGTCAAACACAGTGGATCCTCGAAATAATCGACGCTGGGCATAGGGTCATAAAATGGATGCAACAAGGCCCGCCAATGTTGATAGCGGTCCGACGTGCGAAAACCATCACGGTGATGCGCTATCGATTCCCACCGGACCAGCAACAGGTACAATCCCGGCCGTTCCGAAGCAGGCCGAACCTCCATCCCCAGAAAGCCGGGAGACGC
>CAZAWL010000344.1:0-1809 GCA_964488705.1 uncultured Sphingopyxis sp. | reverse complement strand
CTGCTTCACCAGCTCCTTGATGCGCGCGACATGGCCGGGGGCGAGGTCGGGGCGCAGGCGGATGACGACGTCCCCCGTGCCGGTTGGTGTTTCAAGTGTCAGGGTCAGCGTTTCTGCGGTCACTTGGATGTCCTTGCATAGGTCAAAGCTGGCGTCGCCCATAGCGGGCCTGACCGGCCGCGTCACCCCTTAGCCGGCGTGATAGACGATATGCCCCTATTCGACCGAGCAACGATTGCCATTGTCGGCATCTGCGCCTATCCCGCGCCGGTGTCGCGTCGCCGCTATCGGGCAGGCCGTGCGTCCGCGGCTTGGCGCTGGCAAGACAGGGGGGGACGGCCGATGACCGAATTTGACCGCAATGCCCCGCCCGCACCGATTCCGTCCGAACCGCTGATCGGCACCGAACCGGCGATCGAAGCGGCCGACATGCTGGACGAGGATGACCGGCTGCGGCCAGCCTTTGTCCGCGCCGTCCTGAGCTCGGTAGAGCTTGGCGATGCGGAGCTGGCGCGCGACCTGGTGCGCCCGCTGCACCCCGCCGACCGCGCCGACCTGATCGAACTGACGCCGCAGGCGGATCGCGCTGCACTTGCCGCGCTGCTCGGCGACCTGATCGACGCCGACGTGATTGCGGAGATGAACGATTATGTCCGCGAGGACATTGTCGACGCGCTGGCCCCCGAACAGGTCGCGGATATCGCATCCGAACTCGACACCGATGACGCGGTGGCGATTATCGAGGATATGGAGGCGGCGGATCAGGCCGCTGTGCTCGCCGCGATGGACCCGGAGGACCGGGCGGCGATCGAGGACGCGCTTTCCTACCCGGAGGAATCTGCCGGTCGCCTGATGCAGCGCGACCTCATTGCCATTCCCGAACATATCACGGTCGGTGATGTCATCGACATGCTGCGCGAAGACCAGGAACTGACATCCGATTTCTGGGAAATCTATGTTGTCGACCCGATGCACAAGCCGGTCGGATTCTGTCAGTTGTCGTGGATTTTGCGCACGCCCCGGACCATTCGCATCAGCGATGTGATGATGCGGCAACAGACGCTGATCCCCGTCGATATGGATCAGGAAGAGGTAGCGCTGCGGTTTCAGAAATATGCGCTCATCTCCGCTGCCGTGGTCGACGACGCCGGCCGATTGGTCGGCATGATCACCGCCGACGACATCGTCCACATCATTCAGGAAGAAGCGGGTGAAGACGTGCTGCGCCTTTCGGGCGCTGGCGAGGGCGACATCAACGAAAGCCCGGCGGAATCCTATCGCGCGCGCATCCGCTGGTTGATCGCCAACCTCGGCACGGCGCTGGTTGCATCGACCGTCATCAGTTTTTTCGGCGCCGCCATCGAACAGATGGTGGCTCTGGCCATCCTCATGCCGATTGTGGCGGGGGTTGGCGGCAATGCCGGCACGCAAACGCTGGCCGTGACGGTCCGTGCCATCGCGACCAACCAGTTGACGCAGTCGAACACCCGCCGCGCGATCACGCGCGAATTGACGATTGCACTGTTCAACGGCGCGACCATCGCGCTGCTTGCCGGTGTCGGCGTGACCATCTGGTCGGGCAACTGGCATCTGGGTGCGGTCATTGCCGCCGCGATGATGACCAATATCGTCATTGCCGGACTGGCGGGGGTCGCCATCCCCGTCACGCTCGACCATTTTGATCAGGACCCGGCGGTCGCCTCATCGGTTTTTGTCACGATGATTACCGATTCGATGGGCTTTCTCGCCTTCCTCGGCCTCGCGGTCCTCAGCGGCTTGGTGTCGATGTAGCCGAATGCGATTGCGCGA
>CAZAWL010000343.1:0-1824 GCA_964488705.1 uncultured Sphingopyxis sp. | reverse complement strand
GGCACCGGTAAGGTCTGAATCCTTGTCCATCGCGGCAAGCGAGGCAAGACTGTCGCCATCAGCAGGCAAGAATGCGGTGACGTAGACGAGTCGGGCGAACAATTCCGGCGCAGCTTCGGCTGCTGCGGATATTACCGTGCCGCCCATCGAATGGCCGACGGCGACCACCGGGCCACCTGCCTTTTGTGCCTCATCGATGATGGCTGCTACATAGTCCTTGAGGCTCCACCGCCAGCCCGGTGCCCCTTTGTCCCCGCGACCTGGCAGGTCCGGGGTCAGCATCCGGTGCCCCGATGTTTCGATCAACGGCACGACCCGGTCCCAGCACCACGCACCGTGGCAGGCTCCGTGGACGAGCATGATTGTTGTCATTATGGCCGCTCGTTCGAAAAGATGACTGTCGCACAGGCCGACCAGAATCCACCCCAGCCATGCACCAGCGACGTCTTTGCGCCCAGCACCTGCGCTGCCGCTTCCCCGCGCATCTGGCGCACGGCTTCGAGCATGCACAACATGCCGTAAGCACCCGAGTGGGCGTAAGCGAGGCCGCCGCCATTGGTGTTCATCGGCAGCTTGCCACCGGGGCGCGTATGGCCCGCTTCGATGAACGTGCCAGCTTCACCCACAGGGACGAAGCCAAGACCCTCCAACCCGAAAATCGGGTTATGCGCAAACGCATCATAGATCATCAGATGGTCGATATCGGCGTGCGTCACGCCCGCCGAGTGAAACGCATCGCGGCCCGATGTGCGAATGAAATCGGGTTCCATCGGGTTGCGTGTGCCAGCCGGGCTGCACCCGCCATTTTCAATCGCCGAACCCGACCCGAGCACATAGACCGGCTTGGTCGGGAAATCCCTGGCACGATCAGCTGATGTCACCACCATCGCTCCGCCAGCGTCGGACACCAAACATGTCATGGCCCTGCGGATCGGCCAAGCGATCATCGGGGAAGCTAGCACTTCTTCCACGCTGGTCGGCGTTTTCAGCTTGGCGCGCGGGTTTTGCGCTGCCCATTCGCGCTGGACGACGGGGACCATGGCGATCTGTTGCTCCGTCAAGCCATAGGTTGCCATATAGCGCGCGAGCGGTTGGCCGAATAACGCCGCTGACAGGTTGGCACCGGTATAGGCGAGGTCGAATTGCTGTTCGATAGATCCGGGCTGCCCGACGTCATAGGCGCAGGGCATCCTGCCGTGGCTGCGTCCCGATTCTCCGTAAACGATCAGAACGGTCGAACAATAGCCCGCGTTGATCGCCGCGATCGCGCTGCGCAGATGATAGATCCACGAACCGCTGCCGATGCTGGTGCCATCGACCCAGCGGGGATAGACGCCCAGTTGCTGCGCGACATTTCCGACTGGCAGATGGGCCACGGTCAGACCGTCGATGTCGGACGCCTTTAATCCCGCATCGGCCAAAGCATTTGCGGCGCCGTCGAGCGCCAATCCCATTGACGACAGGTCGGGCACGGTACCAATGTCGGTCGATTCAGCAGCTCCAACGATGGCGAAACTTCCCGGCTTGATCATTGTCCTGCCTCCGTCGCGGGAGCGAAACAGAGCAGCTTCGGCCCGTCGCCGAATTGGCGCCAGGTTGCCTGCAGCGGCATGTCGATTTGCAACGCATTGGGCGACTGTTCACAATCAACCACGGTCGACAACAGTCGCGGACCTTCTTCAAGAGCAACCGTCGCGACCGACATTGGCCCAGGCAATTCCCATAGCGGCCAGGGATTGGTCGTAATGACATAGCTGTATAGCGTCGCCCGGCCCGACATCGCCTCCCACTCGACATTGCGCGAAGTGCAATGCGGACAAACCG
>CAZAWL010000342.1:0-1828 GCA_964488705.1 uncultured Sphingopyxis sp. | reverse complement strand
AAAAGCGGGGCATGTTCCCCGGTTGAGCGGTTTGACGACGCAGGTCGCGCGCAGCCGGCCATCCGAGAGGACTTGGCCAGAAAGGCGCAGGACATTGTCGCTCGCTCGTCAAAATGCACCACATTTATCCTCGCTCGTTCCGCGTCTTGCACCTTTCTGGCTCAAGCCACGGCCATGTGATCAATGAGTCCTGACCCCAAGATGCGTTAAAAGCGGCCGGCGTCCATCACCTTGACCCAGGCGGCAACAAAGTCCCTGACCAGCTTGGCATCGCCGCCATGTTCGGCATAAACCTCGGCTATTGCGCGCAGCTGTGAGTTAGACCCGAAGGCGAGGTCGACGCGCGTCGCGGTCCATGCCGGCACACCAGTCGCCCGATCGACGCCGACAAATTCCTCATCGGCGCTGCCTTCCACCGGCGTCCATGCGGTCGCCATGTCGAGCAGGTTGACAAAGAAATCATTGGTCAGCTGACCAACCCGCTTGGTGAACACGCCATGGGCGGAACCGCCATGGTTGGCTCCCAGCACCCGCAGACCGCCGATCAGGGCCGTCATTTCCGGCGCGGTCAGGCCCAACAACTGCGCCCGGTCGACCAGCAGCTCCTCCGTCGCCACGACATGCTTGGCCGACAGATAGTTGCGGAACCCGTCCGCCTTGGGCTCGAGCGGTTCAAAGCTCGCTGCGTCGGTCTGTTCGGCCGTCGCATCGCCGCGACCACCGGCAAACGGAACCGTCACCGCAAAGCCCGCATCCCGCGCTGCCTTTTCAACCGCGGCCGACCCCGCGAGGACGATCGCGTCGGCCATCGACAGGTCACCGCGAACGGCGTCGATCTTTGCCAGCGTCGCCGCCAGCTCCGCGGGTTCATTGACGGCCCAATCCTTTTGCGGGGCGAGGCGGACACGCGCACCGTTCGCGCCACCGCGATGGTCGGACTTGCGATAGGTCGATGCCGATGCCCAGGCCGCTTTGACCAGCGCGCCGACCGACAGGCCGCTGTCCAAAATCGCGGTCTTGAATGCGGCGATGCTGGCGTCCGTCGGCACCGTGCCGGCGGGCACCGGATCCTGCCAGATCAGGTCTTCGGCGGGCACTTCGGGGCCAAGGTAACGCGATTTGGGGCCCATGTCGCGATGGCACAGCTTGAACCAGGCACGCGCGAACGCATCATCAAGCTGTTCGGGGTGGGCCAGAAACCGTTCGGAAATCTTGCGATAGTCCGGATCCATCTTGAGCGCCATGTCCGCGGTCGTCATGATCGTCGCCACCTTCTTGGACGGGTCGCGTGCGTCGGGCGCCATGTCCTCGGGCGCCGGGTTGATCGGCGTCCACATCTGGGCGCCGGCCGGGCTCTTGGTCAGTTCATAATCATATTTGAACAGCAGCCGGAAATAGTCATGGCTCCAGGCCGTCGGATTGTTCGACCACGACCCTTCGATGCCCGATGTCGTGATATTGCCGGCATCAATCTCGCTCTGGTCGATCAGCCAGCCAAAGCCCTGACGTTCGATCGCTTCGCCCTCGGGGCTCTTGCCGAAACTGTCCGACGGCGCAGCGCCGTGCGCCTTGCCGAATGCGTGGCCACCAGCGGTCAGCGCCACCGTTTCCTCGTCATTCATCGCCATACGGGCAAAGGTTTCGCGCATATCGCGGGCCGACTGCAACGGGTCGGGATTGCCGCCCGGACCTTCGGGTTTGTAGCCGAGACCTTTTTCAGTCAGGACATGGAGCAGCATCGGGCCTTTAGACCTCCGCGCCGTGCGAAGGGCTACGACAATTTCTTCGACCTTGGCGGCAATTCGCTGCTCTTGATCCGGGTGCACGC
>CAZAWL010000341.1:0-1829 GCA_964488705.1 uncultured Sphingopyxis sp. | reverse complement strand
CGACTGGATTTTCTGCCTCGTCCGCACCGACAAGTCCGACAAATATCGCGGCATCACCTTCATGCTGTTCGACATGGCATCCCCCGGCGTGTCGACAAAGCCGATCCTGCTGATTTCCGGCAACTCGCCATTTTGCGAAACCTTCTTTGACAATGTGAAGGTGCCCAAGGACCAGTTTGTCGGCACCGTCAATCGCGGCTGGGACGTGGCCAAATATCTGCTCGGCCACGAACGCGAAATGATCTCGGCCGGCGGTGCGGGTGCGGACATGGTGTCCGCCGGCGCGCTGTTTGCCAAATCGCTCGGCACCAATGACGCAGGCGAACTCGATGACCCGATCCTGCGTGCCGAAATGGCCAAATTCGACGTCGACGTCTTTGCCTTTCGTGCCATGGGCGAACGCTTCATGGACATGTGGAAAACGGGCCGCGCCCACCCCGCCAGTTCCAACATGATGAAATATGCCGGAACCGAGCTCAACAAGCGGCGGCACGAACTGGTCATGTCCGGTTCCGGGTCGGAGGGTCTGGAATGGGAGAGCAGCGAAACCCGTGGCGGCGCCCGTCCGCGCACCTGGCTGCGCACCAAAGCCAATTCAATCGAAGGCGGCACCAGCGAAGTGATGCTCAACGTCATTTCCAAACGCATTCTTGAGCTGCCCGGCGGCTGAGCCGCAGCGCCGCCCGCCCCGAACATATCATTCGAAAGTCAGATCATGCCCCTCTACCACACCGACGACCAGGCCATGCTGCGCGACAGCGCCGCGCCCTTCATCGCCGAAGCCGCCCCGGTCAGCCATCTGCGCGCGCTGCGCGATGCCAATGATGCAACCGGGTTTTCCCGCGACCTGTGGAAACAATTTGCCGAAATGGGTTTTACCGGCATCCTCGTGCCCGAAGCCCATGGCGGCCTCGGCCTCGGCCATGTCGAAGCGGGCATCGTGCTGGAGGAGATCGGCCGCAACCTGACGCCCTCGCCCTTTCTCGGCACTTCGGTTGCTGCCGCCGCGACGCTGGCCAAAACCGGCGGCGCGATGGCCGACACATGGTTGCCGCGCATTGCCGCCGGTGATGCGGTGGTTGCACTCGCCATCGACGAAAGTCCGCGCCACCGGCCCGAACGCACCGCGCTCAAGGCAGAGCGGGCGGGTAACGGGTTCAAACTGACCGGCACGAAATGCTTTGTGCTGTCGGGGCATGTGGCCGACATGCTGCTGGTCGCGGCGCGCACCGGCGGCGCACCCGGCGAAACCGACGGGCTGACGCTGTTTGCCGTCCCCGCCGACGCGGCCGGTCTGTCCGCCGACCCGCGCCGCCTGCTCGACGCCTCGCTGGCGTCGAAATTGACACTCGACGGCGTGATGGTGGATGCCGACGCGGTGGTCGGCGAAGTCGACCAGGGGTGGGGCGTGCTCAAGACGCTGCTCGCCGCCGCGCGTACCGGGGCATCGGCAGAGCTGCTCGGCGTCGGCCAGGGGGCGATGGACATGACCATGACCTACCTCAAGCAACGCAAGCAATTTGGTCAGCTGATCGGCGAGTTTCAGGCGCTTCAACACCGTGCCGCGCACCTGTATTCGGAGCTGGAAATTGCCCGCGCCACCGTCATGAAGGCGCAGCAATTGCTCGACGAGGGGAGCGACGCCGCCGAGCTGATGGTGTCGGTTGCCAAGGCCAAGGTCGGGCAGGCGACGAACCTGTCGGTGCGCGAAGGGGTACAGATGCATGGCGGGATCGGCATGACCGACGAATATGATATCGGCCTCTATATGAAACGCGACCGCGCGCTGGCCGAATATATGGGCGATACGCATTACCATATCGACCGCG
>CAZAWL010000340.1:0-1830 GCA_964488705.1 uncultured Sphingopyxis sp. | reverse complement strand
CAAATAGCCGATGAAAAATCCGCTGTTCGGCGCGTCTTCCCGCAATGTCAGCGTCTCTTCATCGCCAAGCGCGGTGCGCACGATGACGCGGATGCTGTCCCGCACCGCTGGATCGCGATTGTCGCTGGGTGAGGCAACCCCAAAAGCCACCGGTTGGCCGGCGGTGAAGACGTTTTGCGGGGTAATCGCCACCGGACCGCCGCCGGCAATGGGCGGCGCGTCGAACACGCCCGCCAAACCTTGCCCCGTGGCGGAGCAACCCGTCCCGTCAATGCGCGTTGGCTGTCCGTTGCCGGGTGGTCCGATGCTGTAAATGGTCGTGGTGATGGGCGGCGGCACCGACTGGACGACGATATCGACCCGGTTTGACCGGATCGTCCGTGGTCCTGACGGACTGTCCCAATCGGCCTGCGCAACATTGCTGATGACCTGCGCAGTCGCAGCGCCGGGCAATATTGCCGCGACGCCGCTGACCACAAGGCCGACCAGATATGTGCACAGAGATTTCATGGTTAACGTCGCAACTCGCGCGAAATCGGCGGGCGGACGCCAGCTGCGCTGGCGCCCACCCGACCGATTGGCATCAGTTCACCGTTGCGCGGAAAACCAGCGTGCGCGTGTCGCCGGCAGCGACCGAAGCCAGCGTGCCAGCAACAGTCCCGGCCGAGAAACTGCCACCGGACGTGCCGTCAGCATTACATGTGCCGGCCGTCACCGTCCCGTTGAGCAGGATGGAACCGGTCACGAACGTGACATTGGCTGGCAGAACGTCGCTGATGGCCACCGACGATGCCGCTGCGCCGCCAGCGGCGTTGGCCACAGCAATGCAATATTCCACCACCGCGCCAGGGATCAACTTGGGGTTGGTCGTGTTGTTGACCGGATCGCTGATGACTCGGCTGGTTTTGGTCAGCGTCAATGTCGCCGTCTGCACCGTATAGTCGTCATCGTCGCTGTGGGCGGCGTCGCGCGCGGCATCCGCCACGCCTGCGGCGTCAGCAAAGACGGTGTCCATGGCAGCCGTGTTGGCACCAGTCGTCTGTGTCAGGGCAGCACCGAGCGAACCCGCGCCGCCGCCTTCACGCGCGGTGGCGGTCAGGCGGACGTTCGACACGTCGCCCGTTGCGCGCCCGGCAGGCACATTGGCCACGACAAACAGCGTGACGGTCGCGTCAATTGCCAGTTCGTCGATAAAGGTCACCGCAGTGTCGGTGCCCGATTCATATGTGCCGTTGCCATTGGTGTCGCGAAAGATCGATGGCGCGGTGACATTGAAATTGTCGGTGCCGCCGTGCGCTGCGGTTCCGCCGGCTGTCTGCGAGACAGCCAGGTTGAAATCGAGCACCGCGTTCGACGTATTCTGCAGCGTGAAGGTCGTCACGGCACCGGTTTGGCCGGGCACGACGATCGTCGTCGCGTTGCCGGGTTCGGCAACGGTCAAATCGACCTTGCGGTCGACGACAAAACTGTCGGTGTTGGTGTTGACGGCAGGCTGTGCAACCCCGCCGACATTATAGTTGATCGTCGCCGTGTTGGCGATCGAAGAACCGGCCAATGTGCCACCGGCAAAGGCGGGGGAAGTCCCCACCAACGCCGCGATCACCATCGTGCTGGTTCCGCATTTCAACAGCTTGCTGGTCATAGCTGTGTTCCTTATGGGTTTGTTGTTGTGTGTAAAAACTGCCTTTTCAGGCTGCGGCCCGCGAATGGGAGAGTGACGATTATCGAACGATGCCGCGGTACATCAGTCGCCCGGCACGCCCTGCCGGGATGGGTTGAGAAAATGCCCAGCGGACGTGGGTGACGTCTTCGGGGCGCGCAGGCCGGCTG
>CAZAWL010000339.1:0-1852 GCA_964488705.1 uncultured Sphingopyxis sp. | reverse complement strand
GAGTGTAGCGTTCCCCCAACTGGCCGATATAGTCGAACGCCGAGCCGAGGCGTTGACGCACATATTCGTCATAACGCTGATAGCCCGTGACCCGGACGAGACGCAGGTCTTTGACGACGCGGTCGAACTCCACGACATACTGGCGCGACCGTTCGGAGCGATAGGGGACGGACCCGTCAATTTCCCGCTTGGCGATCTTTTCCATTTCGACTGAATTGTCGTCGATGCATTTTCGTACTTCTTCGCGATGGGCACTGTCGTCATCCGGTTTGCGTTCACTCCAAAGGGCATCGGCCAGGGGGACCTCGATCCGCCGCAACGCGCTGCCGATTTCGTTCAGTTGTTCGAAATGCATGGTGGCCGCGACACGCGCGGCCCCCGCCCGGTTCAACCGGTAAAGCAAGCGGCCGGTCTGAAACTCGTTGGGAAGGTCATGCAGCACAATATAGCGCATGGGGATGCTCGCCGCGCCGTCCTGTCGCGCAACCCGATGCCCCAGACTGGTGGCGTGCAGCGCCATCCCATCCATCATGCCGCTGACCGTGAATTCGGTATTGATGGATTCGTCGCGGTAAACATTGGGCCATGTTTCGGCCAAGCCCCGGCAGACCGCGCTGTCTTGCGCCAATGGGGTTTGTTGCGCGCGCGGGGTGCGGCTATTCCGCGCGGTGCGGACGACGAGGCCACGCGAGTCCATAACCAGTCGGCCGATACGCAGATCGTCTGCCTGTACGTCGAGCACCCGTTCGTCCAACGCTTGCCAAAGTCCGGCATAGAGCAAGTCGAAATCGTTCGGCTGCAGATCGCGCAGCGGCGCGTGCGCGGTTTGGCCCAGTTTGGCAACGGTAGGGCCGACCGCTACCGTCGTTGCGCCTGCTGTCCAGATGCTACCGGATCGGACGTGGTCCAGCTCAACATGGTGTGCGATCAATAGAAATTCGTGGTGCGATTCAAAGGAAATGGCGATCGCCATATCGCGCCATCGAAAGGCAAACCGGACAGAGCGATAGGGGTCGGCCACCAATCCCTCTACCGCCGTCGGTCGAGAGGGATCATTGACCCGAACAAAACCGCCGAACAGGGCGACAAAAGATTCACCATCATGTTCAATCAAGTTTGATTGGGCGATATGCGGGCCCCCCAGTCGGCTGCCCGTCAGCGCCGCTATCTCGCCGCTTGCCAGCAATTGGGTCAAACGGTGATAAACGCGCGCGACAAATTCATCCTCCGCCGCGAGACGGTCCGCCGCCTGGATAGGCTCCTTGTTTTCAAAACTTTGCCAAAGGCAAACATGCCGGACGATCGATGGTGAGCTGATCGGGACAATTTGCCGCTGATGTGCCCCGACAACGCGTTTGTCTACATCGGGGTGCAGCACATATCGTCCCGTCATCCGCAGGTCCCCAACACCGGAAAGTCACTGGTTGAATATCGGAACCGTCACACAATGCAACGTCAGCTTCTCGCGACCATCGTTCGCGAGCCCCCCCATATTTGTCTGACGCGCAAACCGGCGTATAGCGGGCGCGGGCCCGGCCAATCGGGGCCGCCCCAGCAGAGTGAGAGCAATGTCCGACGAATTTTACCGCATGAAGCGCCTGCCGCCCTATGTCATCGCCGAAGTCAACGCGATGCGTGCGGCCGCCCGCGCCAGCGGTGAGGATATTATCGACCTTGGCATGGGCAACCCCGACCTGCCGCCGCCGCCGCACGTCATCGAAAAATTGTGCGAAGTCGCGCGCAAACCCGACGCCCACGGCTATTCCGCGTCAAAGGGCATCCCCGGCCTTCGGAAGGCACAGGCCAATTATTATGGACGCCGTTTTGGCGTCGACCTCGACTCCGAAAGCGA
>CAZAWL010000338.1:0-1869 GCA_964488705.1 uncultured Sphingopyxis sp. | reverse complement strand
CTAACCCGGATGTTTCATAAACCTATCTTTCATCGCCATTGCAGCGCGATGCCGAAGATTTCGCTGGTGTCGGGCAAAGCTGGCCCTACCCGTTGCCCCGGTTGGCTCGCTGACTGTAAGACGGTGATTGGGTTGAGTGATTGGCGCTATTCTCGGTTGGCCGGACGTGACGCGCTCAAGAGGTATTCGGAGCACGCCGGCCAGAGCCGGCCAGCAGGCGTTCAGTGACCGTCCACAAGATGTGTTTGACGGTACATGATGACGGCAATTGCACGATGATGCGATCCTTGTATTGTTTGACCCTGGCGGCGATTTTGAACAGCTTGGCAATCACGGTACCCGGTTGCGCCTGTGCCAGCGGGGTGTGCTGCAAGAGCTCGTTACGCAATTGCTGGTGCAGCACGTAGGCGGCGGCGTGCTCCTGCAGGCGCATGCAGTTGGCAAGGAAAGTGGTGCAGGAAGTGCGGTCGGAGGCCAGATCGTTTTTCAACTGTTTGATGAAATTTTCCGCTTGTCCGCGGGCGCAATAAATTTCCTGGTACACACATTGTGGATCGGGCGCCGTCAGCGATGTCACGACATAACGGGGGTTATCGCCCTGTAGCATCACCTCGGCCTTCTGGACGATACGCCGCATCCGGCGCCAACTGCCAGCGGCATAAGGGAATTCGTCAAACAGTTGCACCGGCGCGCTCTCGCCATGGGCCAAGCGCACAGCGTGCAAGTGCCGCGCACGCGCCATGGCTGGCTCGCCCAACGGGTTGATCACCTTGTTGCCGGCGATACCGAAGACGAAATCGGCGTTCGGCATGGCGTCGATGTAATCCATTAGTTCGGGCGTGCTGAAATGGCCGTCGCCGCGCACCAGGATAGGCGTGTCGGGGAAATGGCGGCGGATTCGCCGCAACACACGCTTGAGTATCATCGTGTTCTCGGCGCCGGTGGGACGGGTTGACGAGCGCAGCACCGCCGCCACCAAGGCGCCGCTGAGGCCCTCGAAGATCAATAGCGGCAGATAGCAGGTGTTGCCATAGTGGTGATTGTAAAACGCAAACGGCTGCTGGCCGTGCACGCGGTCTTCACTGTGGTCGATGTCGAGCACCAGTACTGCGGGAGGGCTCGCATAGCTGGCGATGAACTGGTCAACGAGCGCGCTGCTGATTCGGTAAATGTCACTGCGACGGGCCGCGTGCTCAAACCGGGAAACAGTTGGGGCCGATGCCAGTGCCGCATCGTCGTTGAACGGGGCGCGGCCCAGGCCAAGACGAAACATCGGATCGTGGCGCAAGGCGGTGCAGTCGTTGGCGTCGGCGTAGCCGCTGGCAATCTGATAGACCCGCTGGGCCAGGATGTCGTGCTGTGAATGGGTGATGTAGCCGGGATGGCGACGGTCCCTCAGCGCCGCCGACAGCCGCTCCGTCAGGCCGAGCTTGATGTCTATCGCTCGTAGCAAGAGCGGCCCAACATCGGACGACAGTGCGCCGCCTTCGAAGTCGGCCCGTACCGAAAAACCCGGAATAGATGCAAAACGAAGCTGTTCTGGTTTAAAATTCATGTCGGGCAAGGTGTCTTTGTGTTGAACGAATAGGTTTCTAGTTAACTCCCATTCTATCAATCACTTACGGCATTCTTGCCCTTTTTTATGAAATATCCGGGTTAGCGAAATAAGCGCCGTCCTGTCTCAGGCGTCGGGCCAGGCCGGCAACAACGCCGGCGCCTCGATCAGGAAGCGTTGTTTCATCAATTCGGCCATCCGTTCCGGCATGACCGGGCGCGAGATCAGGTAACCCTGCACCTGGTCGCAGGACAGCGCGCGCAGGATCGCCAGTTGCTGCGCCGTCTCGACGCCCTCGGCCACCACGCTCATGC
>CAZAWL010000337.1:0-1887 GCA_964488705.1 uncultured Sphingopyxis sp. | reverse complement strand
GCATCTCATCGCGCAGCAGGCCACCACGGCTCATGCGATTAATGGGTCCTGACCCCATCACCGAAACCCACTTCATCGAGCGGTTGCGCCGCTTCGCGCTGAGCGATTCCGCGCGCGGCCTGTCGGATGACGCAGCCGTGCTCGGTGACCTCGTCCTCACACACGATGTGCTGGTCATCGGCACCCATGTGCTGGCTGACTGTGCGCCGGAGGATGTCGCCTGGAAACTGGTCGGTGTAAACCTGTCGGATCTGGCGGCAAAGGGGGCGATGCCGCTGGGCGTGCTCTATGGCCATATGCTCGGCGACGACGAATGGGACGCCCGCTTTGCCGACGCGCTGGGGCAGGCGCTGGCCCATTACGACACGCCGCTATTGGGCGGGGATACCGTAGGCGGCGGCGACGGCCCGCGCAGCTTTGGCATGACCGCCATCGGACGGGCGAGCCATCATCCGGTACCGTCGCGCGCCGGTGCCCGGCCGGGTGACGGCCTGTGGCTGACCGGCTATATCGGCGACGCCATGGCCGGATATCTGGCCGATAGCGGGCAATGGACGGGCAGTCGGCCTGTGGGCGAAGCGGGCATCGCACGGTATCGCCGCCCCGCGCCACTCCTTGCCGAAGGGGTGGCGCTGGCCCCGGTCGTCACCGCCATGATGGACGTGTCCGACGGACTGTTGCTCGATGCCTCGCGGCTCGCCACCGCGAGCGGCGTCACCATCGCGATTGACAGCGCCGACATCCCGCTGTCGGCCAGCATCGACCCGGCCGATCGCGAGTTTGCTGCGCGGGCGCTGCGCTGGGGCGATGATTATGAGCTGCTGTTCACGCTGCCCGATGCCGCGACCCCGCCCGTCCCGGCGCGGCTGATCGGCACCGTCCGCCGCGGCGGGGCAGCGCCGCTGCTGGTCGATGGTGCCCCCCCGGATTCGCGACTGGCCCTGGGTTTTGAACATCAAGGTAAATAATCGGCGCTTTTGCTTGCCCTTTTGGGTCGATGCCCCTAGGCGTCGCGCGGTGTGTCTGTGGGGGTCCGGCACAGCGGCGCGTTGACGGTGAATTCACCGCCCCGCCTCACCACCGGATAGCCCACTCGTACGAGAATATATCGCGGAGGATTCATTTCCCATGTCTATCAGTGTCATCGCCATCGCGTTCGGCCTCATCGCCGTTCTCTATGGCATCGTGACCAGCCAACAGGTGCTTGGCGCCTCGGCTGGCAATGAAAAAATGCAACAGATTGCGGGCGCTATCCAGGAAGGCGCTCAGGCCTATCTCGGCCGGCAATATCGCACGATCGCGATCGTCGGCGTGGTCGTGGCCATCATCGTCGGCTTTGCGCTGACCTGGACGTCGGCCATCGGCTTTGTGCTGGGTGCCGTGCTGTCTGGTGCGACCGGCTATATCGGCATGAATATTTCCGTGCGCGCCAATGTGCGCACCGCCGCGGCCGCGCAGACCGGATTGCAAGAGGGGCTGACCATGGCGTTCCGCGCCGGTGCCATCACCGGTATGCTGGTCGCCGGCCTCGCTCTCCTCGCGATTGCGGGCTTTTTCTATTATATGACGCAGATTGCGGGCGAAGCCGCGAACAGCCGCGCCGTCATCGACGCGCTGGTTGCTTTGGCCTTTGGCGCATCGCTCATCTCGATCTTTGCCCGGCTCGGCGGCGGCATCTTTACCAAGGCCGCTGACGTCGGCGCCGACCTCGTCGGCAAGGTCGAAGCAGGCATTCCGGAGGATGACCCCCGCAACCCGGCCGTTATCGCGGACAATGTCGGCGACAATGTCGGCGACTGCGCCGGTATGGCCGCCGACCTGTTCGAGACCTATGCCGTGACCACCGTCGCGACCATGGTCTTGGCGGCGATCTTCTTCCGCGGCACA
>CAZAWL010000336.1:0-1905 GCA_964488705.1 uncultured Sphingopyxis sp. | reverse complement strand
GTGGAGGCCGTCGAGGTGGGCGATCTTGACGCAGCTGCGGTCTGAACCAATCGCAGCCGTAAACAGGCTTTGCGGTTCCCCGCGGCTCGCGCCGTGCAGAAAGCGGTCGAACCAGTCCGCAAAATCCTCTGCCGCCAGCACCCGGCCAAGCAACAGCGCTTCGCACAGCGCGGGGGACAGAAATTCGTCGCCGCCCGGTTCCCATGCCTGACATGCGTGGTCGGGCACGAACCAGTCGATGGCCCGGCTGGCGATGTCGGCGGCCAGTCCGGGGTCGTGCTGCATGGCCCAGCGGTGGATCAGGATGCAGGCAAAAGCTGTGTTGAAGTGTGTGCCAACGCGGATGGGATAGGTCAGTCGCGCGATATAGCTGGCAAAAAATTGCGCCAGCTTGCGGGCCAAGGGTTCGAGCGCCGCTGCCCAGCCGGCATCGTGACGTGCCAGTTCGGCATGCAGCGTCAACAGCCAGGCCCAGCCATAGGGACGCGAGGCCCCGGCGCCAAAGGGCCGTTCGAAAAAGGCGATTTCCCCCGCGACCTTGTCCGGCACCAGCATCGCATCGGCGCGCGCCGCAAATTGGCGGGCCAAGGGCAGGTGCGGGAATGTGCGGGCGAGGAAGGCGAGCTGCCACCAGCCATGGACACAGCTGTGCCAGTCAAAACTGCCGTGAAAGATCGGGTGATGCGGTGCGGGTGGCCGCGCGTCGTCCGCGCCGTCCCTCCCCGTGTCCCTCTTGAACGGGTAGGGCCGGTCGATGTGGCCCAGCGTCAGCGCCATGAACTGCGCGGCGTGGTCGGCGGTCAACTGGCTCATGGAAAGGCGAGCCAATAGATGAGCGCGATGTTCACCACCAACAGCGGTATCGCCGTCCCCAGCTGTGCCTTGATCACGGCATTGCGGTCGGACAATTCCAGCAGTGCCGCGGGCACGATGTTGAAATTGGCGGCCATCGGCGTCATCAACGTCCCGCAAAATCCGGCGAGCATCCCGATCGCACAGACGATGGCGGGGTCGCCGCCATAGCTGCGGATCAGCAACGGTAGCCCGATCGCGGCCAGCATCACCGGAAAGGCCGCAAAGGCGTTGCCCATCACCATCGTGAACATGGCCATGCCGAGGCCAAAGACGATGGTGGCGCCCAAAATGCTGCCGTCGGGGATGGCGCTGCCCAGCAGGTTGCCGACCACATCGCCGACCCCGGCAAGCGCGAAAATGGCGCCGAGGCTGGCCAGCATCTGCGGCAATATCGCTGCCCAGCCGACGCTGTCGGCCAATTGCCGGCCTGCGTCGAACGGCACCGTCGGTCGGGCGCGCAGCCACAGCAGCCCGATGATCAGCGCCAATACAACGCCCAGGCACAGCGCGATCAATGTGACTTGTTTGGGGTCGGCAAAGCCGGGCCATTGTTTGAAGGCGAATGTCCCGGTCAGCGCGACGGCAGGAATGATGAGCGCCAGCAGGAACAGTCGGTTGCCATGGCGCGCGGCGGCAGCGGCGCGGGCCGCTGCATCGATGCGTGAGATGCCGCGTCCCATCTGTCCGGTTCCCGCGATGGCGACGATGGCGAGGACGATGACGCCGTTGCCGACGTCGCCGACAAAGTCGCCGGCCACCATCGACAGCGCCAGCAAACCCCAGAATGCGGCATTGCCATAGCGTTTGGGGTTGCTGCGGTCTGCGAGGCCGAGCAGCGCAAAGCTCGCAAAGACGAGGCCGGCAAACCAGTAGAGGGTGGTGAGCGTGATCATGCGACGCCCCCTTCGCCCGCCGCGCCGGGCGACGTGCCGCCGGACTGCCGCAAACGCCGGTCGAACCACCACAGGCGGGCGCCGTGGATGATGAAGGCGGCGATGGCGGTCGGTATGGCCCAGACGGCGAGGTCAAAGGGTTCGAGGATGATGCCCT
>CAZAWL010000335.1:0-1906 GCA_964488705.1 uncultured Sphingopyxis sp. | reverse complement strand
TGCCCTAATCCCGCCACGTCGATTGAACGTGGAGGGAATGTGCATCGTACGGGGCCAAATTACCAGCGCGAATGGGCCCTTTCCCGCTATTCGGCGGTGATCCGGTACACGCTCGGCTCGGCCCGCGCGGCCGTCGCCTCAAACCCGTCGGCCGGTGCCGGGGCTGGTCCTGTGGGCCGTGCATCGGCCGGCAATAGCGGCAGGACATAGTCGATCTTTAGCCCGTAATTGACGTTCTGGGCGACGGTCCCCGCCGACGCCATCACGGTTCGCTGGTTGATCGTCGCGGTCATGATGCCGACAACCTCGCCGCGCGCGTTCAGCAACGGTCCGCCCGAATTGCCGGGCTGGATCGGCACATCAACCTGAACATGGCGCACGTCATCCTCCAGACCCGACAGCGCATTGACGCGGCCAAAGCTCGCCTTTTGGCTCTGCCCCTGCATCTGGACCAGCGGAAAGCCCAGCGTCATCACTTCCTGTCCGCGCGCGAGGCTGGTCGCGCTGGTCAGGTACAGCGGCGTGCCGGTGATGTCCGCCTGCAACAGTGCGACGTCATTGGCCGGGTCCCGCGCCAGAACGCGGGCTGCCACTTCGGTTTCACCGACGAAAACGGTGATGTCGGTCCGGTTTTCGACGACATGCGCGGCCGTCAGCAAATGGCCCGCATTGCTGATCAGAAAGGCGGTGCCCGACCGCAGACGCGGTTGCCGTTTGAGCACGCGGATGCCGCCATAACAGGGGCGCGCACGGCATGTGACGACCCAGGGATGGACCCGGTAAGTGCCTGTCGTTTCCGGCGTAATCTCTACAAAGGGACGGTCATCGGGCAGACGGTTGTCGCCCACCATGCGGCCGTCGGGCCCGAACACCTCCATATCCATATTCGAACAGTCGCTGTCGCACGACCCGACGATGCGATAGGTGGTGCCGGCCTGCAGCTCATAACTCTGTTCGACCTGACGGTTCTGGTCGATGTGGCGCAGCGCGCCGGTCCAGTCGGCAAAGCTGTCGCGCTGAAAATCTTCATAGCGGTGCTGCAGTGTCAGCAGGGCGATAACGACCCTTTCATAGCTGTTCTGTGCCGCCGCCGGTGTGGCCAGCATGGCAAGCATGCCCGCGCCCAATATGGTGAACAGCATAATCAAACGGCGCATTGGCGACCCCTGTTGGTTGGTGTTGTCCGCGAAACCTATTGATTCTCGCTTGCCGACACAAGCTGCCGGATGACAGCATCGACGATTTGTTATAGGGGCCCGCCATCATGGCTTCCCCCACCATCATTCCGGAACCGCGCAAGGTCGGTATGGTCAGCCTCGGCTGCCCAAAGGCGCTGGTCGACAGCGAACGCATCCTCACCCGGCTGCGCGCTGACGGCTATGCGATGAGCGCGGACTATGCCGGCGCCGACGTCGTGCTCGTCAACACCTGCGGCTTTCTCGACAGCGCCAAAGAGGAAAGTCTGGAGGCAATCGGCGAAGCGATCGCCGAAAATGGCCGTGTCATAGTCACCGGCTGCATGGGTAATGAGGCGGACGTCATCCGCGCCCGCTTTCCTGCCGTGCTCGCCGTCACCGGCGCACACCAATATGAACAGGTGGTGGAGGCCGTGCACGAAGCCGCGCCACCGACGCAGGGGCCGTTTGTCGACCTCATCCCCCAACCGGACGAGGGCGGGCTGAAACTGACGCCGCGCCATTACAGCTATCTCAAGATATCAGAGGGTTGTAATCACAGCTGCGCCTTTTGCATCATCCCCAGCCTGCGCGGAAAACTCGCCAGCCGCCGCATCGACGCCGTGCTGCGGGAGGCGGAAAAGCTGGTGGCGGCGGGCACGCGCGAATTGCTGGTCATCAGCCAGGACACCTCCGCCTATGGCGTCGATACACGGCATGAGGAACGGATG
>CAZAWL010000334.1:0-1915 GCA_964488705.1 uncultured Sphingopyxis sp. | reverse complement strand
GATTGGGATGGCGATGTTGTCTATCAATTTTCCCGCGCGGATCGTCATGCGGAGGTTGCCCGCATGCTGATCGATAGCGGCGATGCTTATCGCTGTTATTTAACGCAGGACGAACTCGCCAACATGCGGGCCGCCGCTCAGGCGGAAAGGCGGCCATTTCGCATCGTCAGCCCCTGGCGCGACGCCGACGCCGCGCACCTGCCCAACGACCTGCCCTTTGTCGTCCGGTTGAAATCACCAACGGACGGCGAACTGGCCATCGTCGACAAAGTCCAGGGCAAGGTCACGGTCGACGCGAGCGAAATCGACGACTTTGTCCTGCTGCGCGGCGATGGCACCCCGACCTATATGTTGTCGGTGGTTGTCGACGACCACGACATGGGCGTGACCCATGTGATCCGCGGCGACGACCATTTGAATAATGCGTTCCGCCAGCTGGCCATGATACGTGCGTTGGGCTGGCCGGAGCCGATCTATGCCCATGTCCCGCTGATTCATGGCGCTGACGGCGCAAAGCTGTCAAAACGGCACGGCGCGCTTGGCGTCGACGCCTATCGCGACGAGCTGGGCATGTTGCCCGAAGCGGTCAACAATTACCTGCTCAGACTTGGCTGGGGTCACGGCGACGCGGAAATCATCAGCCGCGATCAGGCGCTGGAATGGTTTGATATCGACGCTGTCGGCCGATCACCGTCGCGATTCGATTTCAAAAAGCTGGAAAATCTCAACGGCCATTATTTGCGGGAAGCTGATGACGACCGGTTGACCGCGCTTGCGGCGGACCATGTCGCCGGGATGATCGAACGCCCGTTTGACGATCAGGATTTTGCGCTGCTGGCCCGTGCCATGCCGGCACTGAAAGCGCGAGCCAAGACATTGATCGAATTGGCAGATCAGGCGATGTTCCTGTTCGACAGCCTGCCGCTGAGCTATGACGACAAGGCGCGTGAGCTCATTGACGGCGCACCCGAAAATGCACTTGCGCAATTGGCCGACGCATTCGATACTTTACCCGACTGGACGGTCGAAGCGTTGGAATCGGTCGTGCGCGACTGTGCCGAACAGCGCGGTATCGGACTGGGCAAACTGGCCCAACCGCTACGCGCTGCGCTTACCGGGCGGAGCACTTCGCCCGGCATATTTGATGTGCTATGGATATTGGACAGGGTCGAGAGTTTGCAACGAATCCGTGCGGCAGCAGCGCTCAAAGGCTAGCCGACCGCACTGCCATGATCTGACAGGGGAAAATGAATGAGCAATGCGACCCTCAATAGCGCCGGCCAATCGGTCGACATGCCGATTTTGGAAGGCAGCATCGGTCCATCGGTGATCGATATCCGCAAATTATACGGCCAGACCGGACAGTTCACCTATGACCCGGGCTTTATGTCGACGGCGAGCTGCGAGTCGGCGCTCACCTATATCGACGGCGATGAAGGCGTCCTGCTCCACCGCGGCTACAGCATCGGTGAACTCACTGAAAAATCGAGTTTCATGGAGGTGGCCTATTTGCTGCTCAACGGCGAACTGCCTAGCGCCAGCCAACTCTCGACCTTCAGCTACACCATTTCCCGGCACACGATGCTGCACGAGCAGCTGATGCAATTTTACCGCGGATTTCGCCGTGACGCGCACCCGATGGCGATCATGTGCGGCGTGGTCGGTGCCCTTTCGGCATTCTACCACGACTCCACCGACATCAACGACCCGCACCAACGCATGGTGGCATCGCACCGTCTGATCGCGAAAATGCCGACGATTGCGGCTGCGGCCTATAAATATTCAATCGGCCAGCCGTTCATCTATCCGCGCAACGACCTCAGCTACTCGGCGAATTTCCTGCGCATGACCTTTGGCGTGCCGGCGGAGGAATATGTCGTCGACCCTCTGATCGAAAAGGCGATGGATCAGATTT
>CAZAWL010000333.1:0-1916 GCA_964488705.1 uncultured Sphingopyxis sp. | reverse complement strand
TTGGCGAGGGTCCATGCCCCGCCGCCGACATGCGCGGCTTCGGCTTCGGCAATGAAGCTCCACGTCACGGCTTCATGAAAACCGGCAGCGGCAGCGGCGCGGCGCAACCGGCGCTCGGTCAGTTGCAGCGGCGTCGCGGTCGGCCTCGCGACCCCGGCAGCGCGCGGCAGCGGCACCGAGGGGATATGGTCAAAGCCGACGATACGCGCAACTTCCTCAACCAGATCGGCCGGTCCGTCGATGTCGCGCCGCCAGCTGGGGGCAGTGACCGTCCAGTCGGTGGAGACAACAAAGCCCAGCGATTCGAGGATAGCCTTTTGCCGGGCCGGCGGCACATCAAGTCCGCCAAGCGTCGCCACGCGCGCCGGATCATAAACGATGGTCGCGCTGGCCATGGGCGGGGTGCCTGCGCGCGCGACTTCGGAAGCCGTGCCACCGCAAATGTCGAGGATATAGGCGGTCAGAATCGCCGTCGCATCATCGAGAAAGGCTGGGTCAACCCCACGTTCGAAGCGGCTGCGCGCATCGCTGGTCAGGCCCAGCGCCTGCCCCGTCAGGGCAATGCGTTCGGGCGTGAAATAGGCGACTTCGAGCAACACGTCGGTGGTTGTTTGCGAGCAACCCGAATGTTCGCCGCCCATGATGCCGGCGATGTCGTGCACGCCGCTATCGTCGGCGATGACGGTCATGCTGTCCGACAGGACATAATCCTTGCCGTTGAGGGCGGTCACCGTCTCGCCTTCGGTTGCCCGACGCGCCGTGACGGCGCCGCTCAGCCTGGCACGGTCATAGACGTGGCTGGGCCGACCGAGGTCGAGCATCACATAGTTGGTGATGTCGACGAGCGCAGAGATGCTGCGCTGGCCGACAGCGTTCAACCGGCGGCGCATCCATTCGGGCGCGGTGCCGGTGTTGGACACGCCGCTGATCGTGCGGCCAAAGAAAGCAGGGCAGCCCTCAGGGTCTTCGGTGCGGATTTCGACTGCGCACGGGCCCTGGCCCGCCACCACCGGCACGTCGAGCGACTTTAGCGCGCCGAGCCCCGCTGCCGCGAGGTCGCGGGCGATACCGCGCACGCCCATGCAATCCTGCCGGTTGGGGGTGATTGAAATATCGACCACCGGATCATTCACTCCGGCATAATCGGCAAAGGCGGCGCCAACCGGCGCATCGACGGGCAATTCAATGATGCCGTCATGGTCATCGCCCAGTTCCAGCTCTCGCGTTGAGCACATCATGCCGTTCGATTCGACGCCGCGAATCGCGGAAACCTTCAGTTCCATGCCATTGGCGGGTACCACCGCGCCGGGCACGCCCAGCACGCCGACCAGACCCGCACGCGCATTTGGCGCACCACACACGACCTGCAACGGGCTGCCCTCGCCGGTATCGACGCTGAGCACCTGTAACTTGTCGGCCTGCGGATGCCGTTCCGCAGTCAGCACCCGGGCAATGCGGAATCCGGCGAGTTTTGCCGCAGGATTTTCGACAGCCTCAACCTCATGGCCGATGCGGTTGAGTGTGTCGACTACCTCGTCAACGCCGCCATCGAATTCGAGATGCTGGCGCAGCCACGACAGGGTGATTTTCATGCCGAAATCCCCCCGCTGAGCGTGGGGACATTCAGCGCGCTGAAACCGAAATGGGCGAGCCATCTGAGGTCGCCGTCAAAAAAAGCGCGCAAATCATCCATACCATATTTGAGCATCGCCAACCGGTCGACACCGACACCAAAGGCAAAACCCTGCCACTCGTCGGGGTCCAGCCCGCAATTGGCGATGACGCGTGGGTGAACCATACCGCTGCCGAGCAATTCCATCCATGCATGACCCGGTTCGTCGCCCGACCCGCCGACGACGCGGCGTCCCTTTTCCTGCGCATATCCAACATCGACCTCGGCCGACGGTTCGGTAAAG
>CAZAWL010000332.1:0-1988 GCA_964488705.1 uncultured Sphingopyxis sp. | reverse complement strand
CCGGCACGGCGGGGAAAAGGCGGTGCCACAGGGTTCGGATCGCATCGGCCATGGGACCGGGGATAGGTGCAGCCCTTAAATTATTGGTTAACCATCCCGCGCCGGCGTCAGTCTTTTGTGCCGCCATCGGCGGCATCGCCGCCGCTGCCCGAACCGGGTTTGAGCCGTTTGTGCAGCAAATCGTCGCCGTCGGGTTTTGGCCGCGCGGCCTGCCCGCCCCTTTCCATCGGTGTCCGGAACAATTCTTCCATATCTATGGGTTCCGGCGGCGCTGGCGGCGGTGGCGGTGGCGCGGGCTCCAGCAATTTTACACGCGCTGTCGGTTTGGGCATGACGGGCTGGTCGGGGTTATGGAACGGGTTGGTGTCGAACAGGCCGGCAAAGGCGGGGTCACGCAGATAGTCCGGCTTTCGCGACCGTTGGGCGCGTTCGCCCGCAATTTGCAGCAGCATTTCGGTTTCGTCGAGGTCGAGTACCGCCTCCGGACTGCCATAACCCGTCAGTCGCGCCATCGCCTCGGCGGCCATCAGGTTGAGCGGACCGAAACATTGCACAACGCGGCAATTATTGACCATCGTTTCCCAGTCGCGCGGGTAGAGCAGACGCAGCTGGCTGACATCCTGCCACAGGCTCCAGCATTGCAGGCCATAGCCGCGCAACAGCGTCACCGCCTGTCTCAGCTGGGGCAGGGTGCCCAGTTGCGCCGCTTCGTCGATGATGAACAGTGTTGACTGTTTGGGTTTGCCGCGGCGCCGCGTGATCAGCGAAATCAGCGCCATCGTCCATAGGCGCAGGAGGCGCCCGTGGCTTTCCATCATGTGCGGTGGCAGGACCAGATAGATGGACAGCGGGTCGCCGCGCGTCACCGCGTCCAGGTCGAAACTGGTCCGCGCCGTCGACGCTTCGATCAACGGTCCACGCAGAAAATCGACGCCGTCCTGGGCCATCGACAGGATGGAGCTCAGACCTTCCGCAGCGCCGGACTGCAATATGCTGGTGGCAAGCCGCGCTTCGGGGTGGGGGGACTGCGCCATGGCCTGCGTCACCGTCACATGGCCGGGCGGGTGCGCCATCGCCTTTTGTTCGCTGACGGCCTGTGCCAGCAATTCGCGCACCTGCGAAAAATTACGTTTGGCCGGGTCGGTTTCGGTCGAAAGGTGCAGCAACATGCCGGTGAGCAGATGTGCGGCGCGTTGATACCAATAAAGGTTTTCCGGGTCGGCCTTTCCATCGACCAATGCATCGGCAAACATCGCGGCGAGATCGACGCTGTCGGCGCTTTCCGGGTCAATGAGGTCAAGCGGATTGAATGCGCCACCGGTTTGCCCGGTCAGCCCCATCGGGTCGAGCACCACCACCTGCTGGCCCAGTTCACGGCGACGGCGCGCGGTGACGGCCACATTTTCGCCCTTTGGGTCGATGACGATGACCGGCCCTTCATGCCGCAACAGCGCGGGGATGATGCAACTGCGCCCCTTGCCGGTACCGGTCGGGGCGATGGTGATGACATGCCCCTCATCCTCCAGCAGCACGGGGTCGAGCCAGCCCTTGTCGGGCGACAATTGCGGGTTGCCGAAACCAAAGCCCATCGGCTGACGGCGATGTTCCATTTCGAGCGACCAGCCGACCAGCAGCCCGGGTTCGGGCAGCGCGTCGGGCAGGCGCATCGTCATGCGCGGCTCACCGCCACCGTCGATGCCGACCGCACGCCCCGATGGAAAATCCTTCATTCTTCGGATCCTTTGCAGAGCGGGCACGGCCCCTCCAGACTGTCATGGCTGGTCGTGCCAGTGGTCCGGATCAGGTCGTCCCACCCCTGCGGTTCGACGCAGCGCAGCCCGCACAAATGCTGATCGTCGGTCATCTGGATCAAGCCGTTTCGTTCCAGCCTGAATGTCGCGCGGAACAGCTGGTCGCCATAGGCAACTGATCGATCGACCGTCCATGCATCGTCCGCCGGTTCGATGACCGGTGCGCTCAGCAATCTG
>CAZAWL010000331.1:0-1994 GCA_964488705.1 uncultured Sphingopyxis sp. | reverse complement strand
AAGGAATTGTCGGTCGGGCAGATGCTCGACGGCCTGGTCGCCATCACCCGCGATTTCGACATGCAGACGCAGCCGCACCTGTTGCTGTTGCAAAAGACGATGGTCATGGTCGAAGGCGTGGCAACGCTGCTCGACCCCGACATCAACATGTGGGAGACATCTGGCCCGTTTGTCGAAGGGTGGATCCGTGACGAACTGGGGCCGGAGGCTATGGTCGCGGACCAGTTGATCGAGACCAGCCGGACGCTGCGCCGCCTGCCCGCACTGGTTCGCCGGCTGGAGGAAGCCTATCCGCCTGCCGGTGCCGCACCGCCACCGCCGCCATTGCCCGACATTGCGTTGATGTGGGAACGGCGGGCTGGCTCTGGCTGGTGGCGCTATGGTTTGGCCGTGTTGGGGGGGGCCGCGGCGGGCGCCGCAGCCCTGTCCATGTGGGGATAGCCGGGGGACGAGCTGATGCTGCGAATCGCGATGGCGCTGGCACTGGCGTTCACGCTGTGGGGTTGCCCCAGCAACACCAGCACACACCTGGTCGGTGCCAGCGCGCCACCGGCATGGCGGATCGAACTGCGGCATGGCAGCATTCGCGGTGAGCCGACGAGCTTTATCCAGGCCATGTATCGCGTCCGCAGCGGCACGGACATTGTTTGGGAAATCACGCGCATGCCGCAATGCGATGCCGCCGACGCGGCCTTGGCGCCAGCCTCAGCGCCTACCTCTCCGGCGCAATTGCACTATGGTGTGACGCCCGACTGTTATCGACAGACTGTGGCGCCGCAACCGATCGTCGACGGTCGCGCCTATCTGTTGGAAAGCGACGACGCCCGGTACAACCACTCGCTGCACAAGGTCCATTTCCCGTTCGTCGTGGAGCGCGGTCTGGTGCGCGCCATTTCCGATGGCCGGTACCGCCGGATGAGCAACGCAGGCAGTTAGCGCCTGATTCGCGCCTCGGGATGTTTCATCCCAGGGCGATCATGGTCCAACCGGGCCACTTGCCCGCCTGTGGCGATGCGCATAGTCTGTGCGCAGAGGAGATGCGCCATGAACCACCCGTCACCACGCATACTCCTCATCATCGGCGGCGGCATTGCCGCCTATAAAGCGTGCGAACTGGTGCGGTTGCTGCGCAAGGAGGGGATGAGCGTCACCTGCGTGCTGACCGACGGCGGCGCGCAGTTCGTGACCCCACTCAGCCTCGCCGCCTTGTCCGAGAACAAGGTCTATTCCCAATTATTCGACCTTAAAGACGTGGTCGATATGGGCCATATCCAGCTGTCGCGTCAGGCGGACCTGGTCGTTGTGTGTCCGGCGACAGCCGACCTGCTGGCCAAGATGGCCGCGGGCATGGCGGGCGACCTCGCCAGCACGCTGTTGCTCGCCACCGACAAGCCGGTGCTGGCGGTCCCCGCGATGAATGTGCGCATGTGGCTGCACCCCGCGACGCAGCGCAACGTGGCGACACTGCGCAGCGACGGCGTCCACATCCTGCCGCCCGACAGCGGCGACATGGCGTGCGGCGAATTTGGCCCGGGCCGGCTACCCGAACCGCCCGCCATTGTGGCCGCGATCCTGCATCAACTGGCCCATGGCCGCACCCATGATGCCGCAGTCGACCCACTCGCCGCCCAGCCCGATTTCAGCGACGATGCCCATCGCGCCCTTTATGGCAAACATGTGCTGGTGACCGCCGGCCCGACGCATGAGGCGATCGACCCGGTCCGATACATCGCCAACCGGTCGAGCGGCAAACAGGGTTTCGCAATCGCCGCTGCAGCCGCCCAGGCGGGGGCAAAGGTGACCCTCATTGCCGGGCCGGTCACGCTGGCCACGCCGGCCGGCGTCATCCGCATCGACGTCGAGAGCGCGGTGGACATGGCGGCGGCGGTGGATGCTGCCCTGCCCGCCGACGCCGCGATCATGGTCGCGGCGGTCGCCGACTGGCGGGCGGCAGAGCGCCAGGACAGCAAGATCAAAAAGGATGGCAGCGGCAC
>CAZAWL010000330.1:0-1994 GCA_964488705.1 uncultured Sphingopyxis sp. | reverse complement strand
GATCGCGACCATCTGCGTCTGCGGGGTTTCATCGGCAAAGGCGGCCTTTGCCTTGGCCCGCGCTTCGTTGAGCGCGTTCGAGCGTGCGGACTTGTCGGTCAGCTTATAGGAGGCGGCCACATCCTTGCCGACCAGATCCTTCAGCTTTTTCTTGATGTCGACCGTATTGTCGGTGAGGTCGATTTCCCACGGATCCTTTGCCGCCTGTTCGGCGAGGTCGATGATCGCGTCGGCGACCTTGCGGATTTCGGCGTGGGCAAACATCACGGCGCCCAGCATTTCCTCTTCGGTCAGTTCCTTGGCTTCGGATTCAACCATCATCACCGCGTCCTGCGTCGCCGCAACGACGAGGTCGAGGCGACCTTCGGCCACTTCGGCCAGTGACGGGTTGAGGCTGTATTCGCCATCCTTGAAGCCGACGCGCGCGGCGCCGATCGGCCCCATGAAGGGCACGCCCGACAGCGTCAGCGCAGCCGACGCCGCGACCATCGCCACGATGTCGGGTTCGGTTTCGCCATCATAGCTCAGCACCTGAGCGATGACGTTGATTTCGTTGTAGAAGCCTTCGGGGAAGAGCGGGCGGATAGGCCGGTCGATCAGGCGGGAAACCAGCGTTTCCTTTTCCGTCGCGCCGCGTTCGCGCTTGAAAAAGCCGCCGGGGATACGCCCGGCTGCCGAAAATTTTTCCTGATAGTGGACGGTCAGCGGGAAGAAATCCTGCCCTTCCTTGACCGACTTGGCCGCCGTCACGGCGCACAGCACCACGGTTTCGCCATAGGTGGCGATCACCGCGCCATCGGCCTGACGGGCGATGCGCCCGGTTTCGAGGGTCAGCGTCTTGCCGCCCCATTCAATCGATACAGTTTTGGTGTTGAACATGCTCATATGTATGTCACCCGCCCGCCCTATTGCGCAGCGGGGCCTCTCTTAAAATCCGGCTCCGCGAAACATCGCGGCCGGTGGCAGACAGACCGGTCTGCGAGCGGTCGGGGCTCTTGCGGCCCCATGGCTGACCCGCACCGGATGTGCGGGGAGCCCCTTTGGTGTCGAGCTTTGATGTTTTCCGGCCATGGCCGGAATCCAGGGCGGGCCAAGCTCTTTGCTGCCCTGGGCCCCTGCCTTCGCAGCGGCACATAAGGAAACGGCCCCGCCAGGCGGGACCGCTCCGAAATATCGTTATTTCCGCAGGCCCAGCTTTGCGATCAACGCAGCATAGCGGTCGGCGTCCTTGCGCTTGAGATAGTCGAGCAGCGAGCGACGCTTGTTGACCATCATCAACAGGCCACGACGCGAATGATTATCCTTGTGATGAGCCTTGAAGTGGTCGGTCAGCGCGTTGATGCGGTCGGTCAGAATCGCGACCTGGACTTCGGGCGAACCGGTGTCATTGGCACCGCGCGCATTATCCTTGATCACTTCGGCTTTGCGTTCAGGCGTAATCGTCATAATTTGTGTTCCACGGCATCGGTTTCAAAGGTTGAACCCGCGTTCGACCGACATGAGGCCGGCATGGACAACCACCAGCGCGACCGGCACAGCGCCGTCCATCGCAAGATAGAGTCCGTCGTCAACGGATTGCCCGCAAAGCGTCCCGCCATGGCGGAGCAACCTTGCCTCGTCGGGCGCGAGAGAGAGAGCCGGGATACCGTCCAGCCCTGCCTCCAATGGCAAGATCAGCGCTTCAAGGTTGCGGGCCATAGCGGCATCGGCCAATTTGTCCAGCGAAATCGCGCTTTCTTGGCCGAAAGGCCCGGCGCGCGTGCGGCGCAACATGGCGACATGACCGACCGACCCCGCAGCGAGCGCGATGTCTCGGGCGAGCGAACGGATGTACGTGCCCTTCGACACATGGGCGGACAATGTCGCCTGCTGTCCATCACAGTGGCCGATCGCAAGCGCGTGGACGGTCACCGCCCGCGCGGTCATCTCCACCGCTTCGCCCGCCCGCGCGCGGTCATAGGCCCGTTTGCCGTCGATCTTTATCGCAGAATAGG
>CAZAWL010000329.1:0-2019 GCA_964488705.1 uncultured Sphingopyxis sp. | reverse complement strand
GTTTGATAGGGCGGGGCGCAGGGGCCGCGTGTACCTCTCCGCGTCACTCTATGGGGCATTTGGCGAAGACCGGTTCAACCCCATCACCGACCGTGTTGCACGGATCGAAGGCTATTTTGCTGCGGCAGAGGCCAGTTACGACCATAACTGGATGCGTTTCCGCCTATCCGCGCTCTATGCGACCGGCGACGGCGACCCCTATGACGATGTCGAGAGCGGGTTCGACGCGATTTTCGAAAACCCGGTCTTCGCCGGTGCGGACACGAGTTACTGGATCCGCCAGACCATCCCCTTTGCCGGTGGTGGCCGTGTCGTATCGGTCAATGGCCGCAATGGCATTTTGAATTCACTGCGCTCCTCCAAGGAGGAAGGCCAGTCGAACTTTACCAATCCCGGCACGATGCTGCTCGGCCTAGGCGGCGATTTTGATCTGCGCCCCGACACGCGGGTGTCGGTCAACATCAACCATCTGTGGTTTGAAAATACCCGGGTGATAGAGGTGCTGCGCAATCAGGGGTCAATTTCCCGTGATATTGGCTGGGATGCGTCGGTTTCAGCGATTTACAGACCCAATACCAATCAGAATATCGTGTTCCGCCTGTCCGCCGCCGCACTGTTGCCCGGACGCGGATTTGACGAACTGTTCGGCAACGCCCCGCGATACAACAGCTATTATTCCGTCCTCGCCAACGCGATCCTGAGTTTTTGAGTGTGCGCATGACCATGATCCAAGGCCATTTCCCTCGGCTAAATCTCCGCCCTGCGCTGCAGGCGGCGATGCAACGCCATCGTGCGGCGCTGGCCGCAGTGACGGCGATGCTGCTGCTGGCCGTGGCATTGGTCGCCGCCGCGCCCGGCGCGATCGCGAGCGAAGGCGAAACGCCGGTCGAACGCACTTATGTCACCGCGCCATCGGCGCCGCGTAATCAGCCGGGCACGACCTTTGAGGAACAGCGCGCTTCGGTCATGGCAAAATCCGAAGGCTGCTTTAGCTGCCATGTCCGCACCGACGAAACATCGATGCACGCCAGCCCGGCCGTGCAGCTTGGTTGCGTTGACTGTCACGGCGGTGATGCAACGGTGCGCGGCGACCCGTCGCTGGGCTATGCCAATGCCGACAATATCGCCGCCATGGAACGGGCGCACGTGCTGCCGCGCTATCCGCGCAGCTGGAACTGGCCGTCCTCTGCCAACCCGCAGCGCAGCTATACGTTGCTGAACCGCGAAGCGCCTGAATTCATCCGTTTCGTCAACCCCGCCGATTACCGCGTTGCGCGCGAAGCCTGTGGCGCCTGCCACATGGAAATCATCGAAAATGCCGAACGGTCGCTGATGGCCACCGGCGCGATGCTGTGGGGCGGTGCCGCCTATAATAACGGTATCGTTCCGTTCAAAAATTACATCATGGGCGAATCCTACACGCGTGAGGGCGAACCGGCCTGCATCGTCAGCCCGTCCTCCATCCTGCCCCGCGACCAGTGGGCGACCGCCTGCACCGACATCACCCTGTCGGCGGACGCGGTGCTGACGCCGGAGGAACAGGCGCGCGGCGCGCTATCGCGCATGTACCCGCTGCCCGCGTGGACCGTCATCCCGCCCGGTGACGTATTCCGCGTGTTCGAACGTGGCGGCCGCGTCATCAACCCGGTGTTTCCGGAAATCGGCCTGCCCAACCCGACCGGCCAGATTCAGCGGCTCGACGAACCCGGCCGGCCCGACCTGCGGCAGTCAAACCGTGGGCCGGGTACCGGCCTGCGCGTCGCCATCCCCGTGCTCAACATCCACAAGACGCGGCTCAACGACCCCTTCATGTGGTTCATGGGCACCAACGACCAACCGGGCGATTATCGCTCGTCGGGTTGTTCGGGTTGCCACGTCGTCTACGCCAATGACCGCGAACCGCGCCACAGCAGCGTCTATGCCCGCTATGGCCGTGATGGCCAGACCGCGACCGTCGACCCAACTATCGCCGGACTGTTGCAGCGTGAACAGCATCATGACGGTGAAGATCATGGCCCT
>CAZAWL010000328.1:0-2032 GCA_964488705.1 uncultured Sphingopyxis sp. | reverse complement strand
GGCGGCAGTAATTGTGCGGCCGCCACCGCGAAACCGATATTGAATACGGAATCGCTGCTGCGCAGCGCCGCCGGTTGCATTGCGCCGGTCAGCACAATGGTCTTGTCGGCAATGTCGCACAGCGTCGCGGCGGTCACGGCCATCGTATCGGTGCCATGGGTGATGAGGATGTGCCGGGCGTCGCTGGCTGCAACCGCAGCGTGGATGGTCGCACGGTCGGCGTCGGTCAGTTCGAGGCTGTCCTTGCGCATCAAGGGTGTGATGGTGATGTCGATGGTGACATTGGCGTCGCGCAATATCGGGTGGAGCGCGGTTTCCCCCACCTCAAATTCGCTGAGCGCGTCGAAATAGACTTTGTCGATGGTGCCGCCGGTCGTGAAACAATGGATGGCGGGCATGGCACGGTCCTGTGCGGCGGGCGCTGTGGCATCGCACAGCGGCGATGGTGCCCGGGGGCGGATTTGAACCACCGACACGCGGATTTTCAGTCCGCTGCTCTACCCCTGAGCTACCCGGGCGCTCCGTCCAGATCGGATGATCTTCGCGTGGGAGCAGCGCCTATAGGGGGGTGGTGTGCGGCCTGTCCAGTCCCAAATTCGCGTCAGTCGTCGCCCTGTGGGTCGTCGCCTTCGTCCGCAGCCGGACGGACGGGGACGCGGTAATCCTCATCAAACCAGTTGTTGAGGTCGCGGTCGCGACAGCCCCTTGAACAAAAGGGGCGAAATGCCGTGACTGACGGCTTTGCGCACAGCGGACAGGGGCGGCTTTGGGCGGGCATTTCAGCTGACATGGCCAGCGCCGATGGCGCAACCTGGCTCGCCATGCAAGTCGATTGGACGTCCGCACCGTGCCGCCAGCCGGGCGAGCAGCGCGGGCCGCTGTTCGAGCCAGCCGATGACTGCCGGGGCGGCGGTGATGCACAGTGCCGCTCCGCTGGTCCGGCTGGCGTGCCGCTCCGCCTGATCGCACAGGCCATGGGCATGATGGGCAACGGGGCGAAATTGCCATCGTTCCGCCAGGCTGGGTCCGGTGCGCGGCCGGATGACCTGCATCAGGCCATAGCCATTGACGGCCGTGCGTTCGAACGGCGGCGGCAGGGCGGCGTCAAACGCCTCTGCCGCCGCGATCCGTTCTGCCTTGCCGGCCAGTGTCGGCAGGTCGATGACGATATTGCCGCCAATGTCCAACGCCTGCACCATCTGTGCCGCGGCATGCGCGCCAGCGATAGCGAGCGAAGCAGCCGGCAAAGTGCCGTCCACGTCGATCACCGCCATGGCCGGGGTCAGTGACAGCCGCAACAGGCCCCCCGGGAACGGCCAGTGACCGCTGGCGGCGGCGTCGCACAATTCCCCCCACCCCGCCTCGGCCAACAGGTCGCGGCCATGCGGTACGACGGTGCGGACGGGCAGGCCGCTCGCCTCGATACCGGTCTGAATGCCGGCGGCAGGGCCTTCGCGCGCATCGCTGTCGCTGGCGCGGCACACTGCCCGCTTGCGCAATCCCGCCTCATCGATTGCACTGCGGGTTATCGTCACCAGCAGGTCGGACCCGATGCTGATGCCGGGCGGTAGCTTGCTCAGTATCGCCTCCTCCCCGTCGGGCAGGCTGACTGTCGCCAGCCCGTCCTCGAAACGGGTCAGCCGGGCGGTGCACACCGTGCCGGCGACGACGCCATCATCAACGGCGCGATACAGGTGGCGGATGATCCGGTCGCCATCGACGAGCAGCGCACGGGTGGCGGCGACCCCCTCGGCCAGCAGCCATTCAGCCACATTGCACCCCGGCGGCGCGCAACAGTGCCCGTGTTTCAAACAGCGGCAGGCCGACGATGCCCGAATAGCTCCCGCTCATCCAGCGGACAAAGCCGCCGGCGCTGCCCTGAATGGCATAGCCGCCCGCCTTGCCAAGCCCTTCGCCCGATGCGGCATAGGCTGCGATGCTGGCCGGGTCGAGGGGCGCAAAGGCCACGATGCTGCGCGACAGGCGGGTGCGGACCCGGCCATCGGTGTCGGAAATCGCGATGGCACTCAGC
>CAZAWL010000327.1:0-2045 GCA_964488705.1 uncultured Sphingopyxis sp. | reverse complement strand
ACCGTGAGCCAGATGGTCGACCGGGTCATGGCACTGCCCGACGGCACCCGCGCCTATTTGCTGGCCCCCGTGGTGCGCGGGCGCAAGGGCGAATATCGCAAGGAATTGGCGCAGTGGCAGAAAGACGGCTTCACCCGCGTGCGCGTCAATGGTGATTTTTACGACATCGAAGAGGCCCCGACGCTCGACAAGAAATACAAGCATGACATCGAGGTCGTCGTCGACCGCATCGTCGTGCGAGAGGGGTTGGAATCACGGCTGGCCGACAGTTTTGAGACCGCGCTGAAACTGGCCGAGGGGCTGGCCTATGTCGACATGGCCGACGGACCGGTCCCCGGCCGTGACGACGGCGTGCAGGACGCCGGTGCGATGAAGGGCGCGGGCATCCCCGCCAACCGCATCATCTTCAGCGAAAAATTCGCCTGCCCCGTGTCGGGGTTCACCATCGCGGAGATTGAGCCGCGCCTGTTCAGCTTTAACGCGCCGCAAGGGGCGTGTCCGGCCTGCGACGGACTGGGCGAACGCATGGAGTTTGACGGGGAATTGATCGTCCCCAACACCGCGCTGTCGATCAAACAGGGTGCGGTGGTGCCATGGGCCAAATCGAACCCGCCCAGCCCCTATTACATGCAGGTGCTGGCCAGCCTGGCCAAAGCCTACGACTTTGCGCTCGAAACGCCCTGGGCCGAATTGCCGCCCGAAATTCACAGCATCATCCTGTCGGGTACCGGCGGTATGCCGGTCACGCTGACCTTTATGGACGGGCGCAAAAGCTATAGCGTCACCAAGCCATTTGAAGGTGTCATCGGTAATCTGAAGCGGCGGCTCCTGCAAACCGACAGCAGCTGGATGCAGGAGGAGCTGAGCAAGTTTCAGCGCCCGCACCCCTGCGAGACCTGTCATGGCGCGCGGCTCAAGCCGGAGGCGCTGGCGGTCAAGATCGCGGGGGAGGATATCAGCCTGTCCGCGCGCCGCAGCGTCGCCGATGCGCTGGGCTGGTTTGAGCAGCTGGCACCGCAATTGACGCCACAGCAACAACAGATTGCGACACCGATCCTCAAGGAAATCGTCGAGCGGCTGGGTTTTCTCAACAATGTCGGGCTGGACTATCTCAACCTCGACCGGACCAGCGGCACTTTGTCGGGCGGCGAGTCGCAACGCATCCGCCTCGCGAGCCAAATAGGTTCGGGATTGTCCGGCGTTTTGTACGTTTTGGATGAACCGAGTATCGGCCTCCACCAACGCGACAATGACCGGTTGCTGACGACATTGCGACGGCTGCGCGACTTGGGCAACACCGTCATCGTCGTCGAACATGACGAGGATGCGATCCGCAGTGCCGACTGGATCGTCGACATGGGGCCGGGCGCCGGGGTGCATGGCGGCGAAGTGGTTGCACAGGGGGAGCTGTCGACGATCCTCAAAGCCAAAGGCAGCCTGACCGCCGATTACCTGACCGGCAAGCGCAGCATCGCCGTACCGTCCGAACGGCGCATCGCAGCAAAGGGCGATGGCAGCACGATCCGCACCCGCGCCAAACCGGTCGCCAAGCCGACCAAAAAGCAGCTGAAATTGCTGGCGACACAAGGCAAGTTCATCGAGCTGACCGGCGCACGGGCCAACAACCTCGCCAATGTCGATTTGCGCATCCCCGTCGGGACCTTCACCTGTATCACCGGCGTGTCGGGCAGCGGCAAATCCTCGCTCATCATCGACACGTTGCAGGCGGCGGCGTCACGGACGCTGAACGGCGCGCGCGTCATCGCGGGGGCGCATGACAGCCTGACCGGCCTCGAATTTTTCGACAAGGTGATCGACATCGACCAATCGCCGATCGGCCGGACCCCGCGGTCAAACCCCGCCACCTACACCGGCGCGTTCACGACCATCCGCGACTGGTTTGCCGGCCTGCCCGAGGCACAGGCGCGCGGGTACAAGCCCGGCCGGTTCAGCTTCAACGTCAAGGGCGGGCGGTGCGAAGCGTGCCAGGGTGACGGCCTGATCAAGATCGAAATGCATTTCCTGCCCGACGTCTATGTGACGTG
>CAZAWL010000326.1:0-2063 GCA_964488705.1 uncultured Sphingopyxis sp. | reverse complement strand
CGACCGTGGCGGTGTGCTCGACGACCTGATGGTGCAACGCTGGCCCGACGCCATTTACATGGTCGTCAACGGCGCGACCAAATGGGATGATATTGCCCATCTGCGCGAACATCTGCCCGACGAAATTGCCATCAACCATCTCGATGATCAGGCATTGCTGGCATTGCAGGGGCCGAAGGCAGCCGATGCGTTGTCGCGCCATGTCACGGGCGAACATCCGTTGTCGGCGTTGACATTCATGCGCTTTGGCCATTTCTCTCTGGCAGGGGTGCCGGCGACGATCAGCCGGTCGGGCTATACCGGCGAAGACGGGTTTGAAATTTCCATCCCCGCCGATGCGGCGCCCCAAGTGGCCGAACTGTTGTGCACGGAGCCGGAGGTGCGGCCCATCGGCCTCGGCGCGCGCGACAGTTTGCGGCTGGAGGCAGGCTTGCCGTTATACGGCCATGATCTGTCGCCCGACACATCCCCGGTCGAAGCGGGGCTGCTGTTCGGCATCAACAAGCGCCGCCGGACCGAGGGCGGCTATCCCGGGGCCGACCGGATCAATCGCGAGATCATCGAAGGCGCGGGCCGCAAATGGGTCGGGCTGACGGTCGATGGCCGGATGCCGGTGCGCGAAGGTTCGCTTATTTTTCATGATAATCAACAGGTTGGCGTCGTTACATCTGGTGGATTCTCACCATCGCTGGAGGCGCCGATCGCCATGGCGTATGTCGACAAGGCCTGTGCCGCTGTCGGAACCATGCTGTCCGCCGATGTGCGCGGGCGGCGCATCGCCGTCACCATCACCGCCACACCCTTTGTTCCTCACCGCTATGTCAGAAAGGGAGCCTGACCGATGCCGCGTTATTTTACCACGGACCATGAATGGGTCGACGTCGACGGCAATGTCGCGACGGTCGGCATTTCCGATTACGCCCAAAATCAGCTGGGTGATGTCGTGTTCGTCGAACTGCCGGCGGCCGGGCGCACGCTGGCCAAGGGCGACGATGCGGCGGTGGTCGAATCTGTCAAAGCCGCGTCGGAGGTTTATGCGCCGGTTTCCGGCACCGTGACCGAAGGCAATGACGATCTGGAAGCAGATCCGGCGCTGGTCAACAGCGATGCCGACGGTGCCGGCTGGTTTTTCCGCATGACGCTCTCCAACCCGGCGGAACTGGATGGGTTGATGGATGCGGCGGCCTATGCCGCTTATGTCGAGACGCTGTGACCGGCGACGGTGACGTCATGACGCGGGCCGCAGCGGCCCCGGCAACGGCGCGGCTGATGGTCGCCACGCCGATGTATGCGGGCGCGCAGGGCGGCTACGTCCGGTCGGCCATCGCGCTCGCGCTCGCGGCGCAGGCGCGCGGGATGGTGATCGACTTTGCCTTCATCATGCATCAACCGTCGATCACGCGGGCACGCAACATGCTCGCCCATATTTTTCTGCACAGCGATTTTACCCACATGTTGTTCCTCGACGACGATGTGGCGGTTGAACCGGGCCATGTCCTGTCGATGCTCGACGCAATGCAGGCAGATTCGCGGCTCGCCATCCTCGGCGGGCCTGTGCCGAAACGGCGGATCAACTGGCACAGCGTCGCCCGCGCAGCGGCGGCGGGCCTTGGCCGCGATGATCCGTCGGCGCTGGCCCGGTTCACCGGCGATTTTGCCGTGGCACTCGCTGATCCGGCAGCCAGCTTTGCGCTGGATCGCCCGGTAGAGCTGTCGCGGCTGGGCACCGGGCTGATGATGATCCGGCGCGATGTCATTGACACGCTGGCCGCGCTGGCGGGCGATGATTTCTATGTGCCCGATGCGGAGGAGCACGCCGGCTATGGCGTCGGGCAAAAGGTCCACCGCCTGTTCGAAGGGCAGATTGAACCGGAGTCCGGTCGGCTCCTGTCCGATGATTATGCTTTTTGCCAGCGTGCGCGCGCTGCCGGCTTTTCGATCTGGCTCGCGCCCTGGGTAACAACCACCCACACCGGGCCCGTCACATTCGGCGGCAGCCTGTCCGACCTTGCCTTGCTCGGCAATGCGGCGGCCCGACCGCCCCAGTAGGAGACTTCCTAATA
>CAZAWL010000325.1:0-2064 GCA_964488705.1 uncultured Sphingopyxis sp. | reverse complement strand
GCTGCACCGGCGGACCGGCGCCCATATTCTGCATATGGCCGCCAAAGGGCCGCTGATAGATGGTGCCGTTGTCGTTGCGCGAAAAAGGCACGCCGGCATGTTCCAGCTCGTACACTGCGGCGGGCGCTTCGCGCACCATATATTCGATCGCGTCCTGATCCCCCAGCCAGTCGGACCCCTTGACGGTGTCATACATGTGCCAGGTCCAGTGGTCGGGCGAATTATTGCCGAGGCTGGCAGCGATGCCGCCCTGTGCCGCAACGGTGTGCGACCGCGTCGGGAACACTTTGGTGATACAGGCGGTTTTCAGCCCCGCCTCTGCCGCGCCCATGGTGGCGCGCAGGCCCGAGCCGCCCGCGCCGACGATGACGGCGTCATACACATGGTCGATGACCTGATAGGCGGGTGCCGCCTTTGCCTCACTGGCCGCCATTGCTTGCCCCCCCCGTCAAAGCGATGCTGGCGACCGAAAAGATCGCAAAGATCATGCCGCCCCATGCAAAAAATGTGAGTGCCAACAGTGACGCGAGCTTCAGCGCCTCTCCATGCACATAATCTTCGATCAGCACGGTCAGGCCGAGCCGCAAATGGGTGAACATGCTGACCGCGAGCAACAACATGGGGACGGCGGCGGTCGGTTGCGACAACCACCGTTTCACCGAATCCACGTTCGACAGATCGCCGGTGACCAGGCTGGTGATCAGCCACGTCATCAGCACGAGATTGCCGATGGCGGTGATGCGCGATGTCAGCCAGTGATGCGTGCCCGATTTTGCCGAGCCGAGGCCGCGGACGCGACCCAGTCCTGTGCCATTGCCCATGTCAGAGACCCCTGTAGAAAATGCCGATCCACAGGATCGCGGTCAAAATGGCGGGCACGGTGGCGACCACCAGCGCCCACAGGCGGTTGGTCGGCAGGCCATAACCCGCGCCCGTGTCGAGCAACAGGTGCCGCAGCCCGGACGCAGCATGTTGAAAAAACGCCCAGCTGAGCCCGATCAGCACCGCGCGGCCCAGCCAGTTGAAAATGCTGAGCCCCTCGCCCGCCTGTTTCCAGACCGTTTCGACAAAGAAGGCATAGGCCGTCGCGCCGCTCGCCGCGGCCCCCAGCCACCACAGAAACAAGAGCGCGCCGACAATGGCCATGCCGTCGCCGGTGGCCCGGTGCAGGATCGACACCAGCATATGCGGCCCCCAGCGATAGACCTGTAGGTGCGGCGACAATGGCCGGTTGCTATTGGATGTCATGGTCGTTCGATCCCCCAGATATTTCGGGCCAGTGGGGCCAGTAGCTGAAGCGCCCGCGACGACCGCTCCTACGGGTGCCCGACCTTTGTCGCGCACGCGCAGAGCCGCTTTAGCGCCTGTGCCCAGTCATGCAACCGCGCCGCGCACGATGCAAGAATTTGCTAACCATAGCGCCTAGAAAATTCTTAGGCTATTGGCGCCAGAGAGGGTTCGGGAAGCACAAAGTCAGGGCCCGATTGTTGTTCAAGATATACGATTCCAGCCGGCCGTCCCCCGACGACCGCGCGCGTCCGGCCCGGTTGGGCGGGGATCAACGCGGCGCATCGGCGGTTGAATATGCGCTGTTGGTGTCGATGATTGCGATTGCGTCGCTGATGGCGTTTCAGCTGAGCGGCAATGCCGTCGCGGGCACGATGAACAATGCCGCGCAGGTCATGCCCGCATCCGGCAACGCCGAGATTCCGCCCACCCCAAAGGGGTGACGTAGGCTCGCCGGACGCCCGCGCTGATCGCGATCAGCGTCAGTCGCCCTTGTCGCGGTTCGCATAGAGCAGCGCCGCCATGATCGCCGCCGAGCCAAGACCGGCGGCAGCGGCGGTTTTCCACCCCAATTTGCGATCCTTCTTTTTGCCTTCGGCGCGCTCACGCGCTTCCTTTGCTTCGCGCGCGGCGCGCAGCACTTCATTTTCTTCGCCGTCGCCGTCGTCCGGGACAATGTGGTCGTCGTGCGTCATCGCGGTCTGGATGTCCTTTGCTATGCCCATCGGTACGCCCGCAGGGCCCACCGACCATGCTGCTTCATATAGGGGGCCGATG
>CAZAWL010000324.1:0-2069 GCA_964488705.1 uncultured Sphingopyxis sp. | reverse complement strand
GCTGACCGTCGTGCCGCCGGGACAGGAAGCCGCCTTTGTGCAGAGCCTGTCGGTGCGCCGGCTGCACGGTGTCGGCCCGGTGACGGCAGCCCGGCTGGAGGCAATGGGGCTGCACAGTGTCAGCCAGCTGGCGCATGCCGACCCGGCCATGCTGGCGCGGGAATTCCGGTCGAGCACCGACTGGCTATTGCGCATGGCGCAAGGACTGGACGATCGGCCGGTGATGGCGCACCGCATCCGCAAATCGCTTGGTGCGGAGCGCACCTTTGATCATGACCTGTTCGATGCGGACGCGTTGATGGCGGCGCTGGCCAACATTGTTGATGCGGTTTGGGATCGAAGCGGCCGAACCGACGACAATCCCGCCCGCACCGTCACGCTCAAACTCAAATTTTCCGACTTCAAGCAGGTGACGCGGTCCTGCACCGGCGACGCCCCGATCACCAGCAAGGCATCGCTGATGGCGGCGGCGGCACAGCTGCTGGACCGGGAATTGCCCACTCCCATGGGCATACGCCTGATGGGTGTCACGCTCAGCGGTTTTGCCGCTGCACGCGAACGGTTACCGGATGATGCTTTGCCCCTGTTCGCCGACGTGCATTAACCGGGGCAGCTAGAGCCTGATCGTCTTTGTGCGAAGCGCTGCGCGCTTGCCACAAAGACGTGAATCAGGCTCCGTACAATGGCGAGACCATGATTCACGTCTTGGGATGCTTCATCCCAAGACGATCATGGTCTAGCCCGCCGCCAGCTGCGCGGCAGTCACGCCATAGAGCCCCTCGGCCCCCGCCATCGCACCGGCCTTTCGTCCGCGCGCTTCGGCCACGACCCGGTCGAGGAAAAATTGCGCGCTGGCGAGCTTTCGCGTCAGAAAGTCGGGGTCGCCGGCCGCGCGATCCAGCATCTCACGTGCAACAGCGGCCTGCACCTGCATCTGCCATCCGGCAACGGCTGTTGCCAGCATGGCGAGGAAATCTGCACTGCCCGCCAGCCGATCATCAATAGCAGCGTCGCGCATCCATGCGGCGACCTCGGCACAGTCGGCGGCCAGTGCCGACAGTCCGGCATGGCCCGCCGCGCCCGCAGCGATATCGTCGATCAGCGCCGCCATCGGCGCACCATTGCCCAGGCTCATCTTGCGACCGACCAGGTCCGCGGCCTGAATGCCGTTCGTGCCCTCATAAATGGGGGCAATCCGCGCGTCGCGAAAATGCTGCGCCGCGCCGGTCTCTTCGACAAAACCCATGCCGCCATGCACCTGCACACCGATGCTGGCGACCTCGCAGCCGACATCGGCTGCCCACGCCTTGGCGAGCGGTATCAGGATGTCGGCGCGCATCGCCGCTTCGCTGTCGCCCAGCGTGGCGCGATCAATCTGTCCGGCTGCGTAATAGACTAGCGCCCTCGCCGCCTGCGTCAGGCTTGTCATCCGCAGCAACATGCGCCGCACGTCCGGATGTTCGATGATCGGCACCGGCCCGGCGCCCGGTGCGCTGGCGCGGGCGGATTGGACACGGTCGGTGGCGTATCGCACGGCCTGCTGCGTCGCACGCTCGCTGATCTGCACGCCCTGATTGCCGACGCTGAGCCGCGCATTGTTCATCATCACGAACATGGCGCGCATGCCGCCGCCCACTTCGCCGATCAATTCGCCATAACTGTCCCCCGCTTCGCCATAGGCGATGACGCATGTCGGCGAATTGTGGATGCCCAATTTATGTTCGATCGACAGGCAGCGGACACCATTGTCGATCGTCGGCTGACCTGCGTCATCGAGCCGGAATTTAGGAACGAGAAACAGCGATGTGCCGCGCGTTCCGGCCGGCGCACCGGGCGTCCGGGCCAGCACCAGATGCACGATATTGTCGGTCAGATCATGTTCGCCAAAGGTGATGAAAATCTTTTGCCCGCGGATCGTCCATTGTCCGGCCATCGGCCCGTCGGTGACGGGATCGGCGGTGGTGCGCAGTGCGCCAACGTCGCTGCCGGCGCCCGATTCGGTAAGGTTCATGGTCCCGTTCCATTCGCCCGACACCAGCTTTGGCAACCACCGCTCGCGCTGTTCGGGC
>CAZAWL010000323.1:0-2077 GCA_964488705.1 uncultured Sphingopyxis sp. | reverse complement strand
TGATGCGCCGGGTCATGTACGCCAGGGTCGTGGGGCAGACGATGCGCCGGGTGATGCGCGTCGCGGCCGGGGTGCCGACGACGCACCAGGCGACACACGTCGTGGTCGCGGGGCCGATGATCCGGCCGCATCGACCACCGTTGCCGTGGACGACCGTGGTCGCGGTCGTGGCCGTGGACAGGGCCGTGGACGCGGCCGTGGCGGTGACGACAACGGCTGAGTTGATGTCGAAAGTGGCTGCGCAGAGACGTTTAAACTGTTTCTGCGCAGCTTCTTTTGACAATATTATGTTTGATGATGGTGTGTAGGGGGTAAATTCAATGGTTCATTCGTCACTCGTCTGCCGGGCTTTCGCGTTGGGTATATGTCTTTTGCCGGCGACGGCCTTTGCCCAGACTACCGGCACGCCCAGCCCGACATCCAACGCCGACTCAACGGTGGTGACGGTCTCTGTCGGGGCCAATTATTCGTCGGGCGATTATGGCGACCCACAAACCACACGGGTTGTAACGGTGCCTGTCTCGGTTCGTTTGCGCACGGGCAACTTCAACATTCGCGCAACGGTGCCTTGGGTGCGGCTCGACGGACCGGGTTCGCTGATCGATTCAGGATTGGACGATGGCGGCTCGGGCCGGGGCCGTGGGCGGTCCGGGTCAAACTCGGGCAGCGGATCGGGGGTCGAGGTCGATGACGATGGCAATCCCGCGACCAATGGGGTCACGAGCGGGATCGGCGACGTTACCGTCGCTGCGACCTATGAACTCGAACTGGCCAGTAACCTCTGGCTGGATACCAGCGCGCGCGTCAAGCTGCCAACCGCATCTGTTGCCCGCCGGCTGGGCACGGGTGAAGTCGACTTCACGGTTGGTGCGGACCTCGTGACGGAAGTCAGCAACGTCACCCTTTATGGTGGCGCACGCCGTCGCTTTGTCGGCAATAGTGCGACCACCACCTATCGCGACGTTTGGGGTGCAGGCGTCGGTGTCAGCGCCCAGCCCGCCAGCGGTGTCAGCATCGGCGCGGATCTGGATTGGCAGCAATCGGCGGTAAGGGGCAACGGCGCATCCAGCGAAATCAGTGCCTGGGCCAGCTTTCGGGTGGCCGGGCCAGTGCGTCTCCGGCTGTTTGCGGGAACCGGCCTCTCCACCAATAGTCACGATTTCGCCGGAGGCGCCTCGCTCAGCGTCCGGTTCTGACTGAACATTCGCCACCGGGTCGCATGCTGAACCCCCGGAGCGTTGGCTGTCCCTGAAACCGCGGTCTTGCCTGCTGCGGGTGATGGGGCAGCCAGCGTGACATGGTGTCACCATGCATTAATTGCGCGGCGCGGTTTCCAATACGGACAGCGCCGCGGGCAGGGCGGCGGCAAGCGCCCGCGCCGCATCCACCGTTGCCGCCCGGTCGGCATTGTCGCCGACCTCATAGGTATAGGCCGGGATGGCATAGGTCGCGTGGAACCAGTTTTTGCTCGTGCCACTGCCCGGGTTGGCGTTGCGCCGTTCGATCGTAAAGGGATAAGCCGGAAACCGGTTTTCGCGCCCGCCGAGCCATGTCGCGAGAAATTGTTCGCCCGTAGGGCCGGCCTCTTCGCCCTGGACGTAGAAGAGGTTGCGATTGGTCGAGTGAAAATCCAGCATGAGGATGGGCCGCACCTCGGGCGGCAGGGCCGACAACCAATCGCGCACCGCCCGCGTTTCAGGCTGGGTAAAGTCGCCCCAATCGCGGTTGAGGTCGACGCCGCCCAGATTGGCGCGCCAATGGCCCAGCGCAACGCCGTCCGGATTGAGCATCGGCACCACGAGAAATTGGTAGCGCTGCGCCATCGACGGATCATCCATCAGCATCTGCACGATCGTATCGACAAAGGCTTCCATGGCGATGGCGCCGGTAACCTCTGGCGGATGCTGTCGGCCCAGCAAGATGATGAGTTGTGGCGCCGTCGGTTGGCCCAGCCGGACGGCCTCGATTGAGCGCCCCTGATGCGATTGGCCCAGCGCAATCGGTGCGGAGCCGGTACTGCGGGCCCAGCGGTAAAGCGCCGTGCGATAGCGGGCGCTGCCGAAGATTTCCTGTCCGC
>CAZAWL010000322.1:0-2089 GCA_964488705.1 uncultured Sphingopyxis sp. | reverse complement strand
AATCGAGATCAATCAGGGCCAGATCGCCGATGCGCTGGCCGAACCGATCAGCGCGATTGTCGCCGGCGTGCGCAACGTGCTCGAAAATGTGCCGCCCGAATTGGCTGCCGACATTGTCGATCAGGGCATCGTGCTGACCGGCGGTGGCGCCATGGTCAAGGATCTGGATGTGGTTTTGTCGCGGGAAACGGGACTGCCGGTGTTGATTGCCGATAACCCGTTGACCTGTGTTGCGCACGGCACCGGTCGCGCGATGGAGGACCCGCTCTATCGCGGGGTCCTGTTGAGCGCCTGATCGCACGGGGCGTGTCTTGACCTCGGCGAATGACAGCCGCCGGAGTTACGCGCGGCGCACGCAATACAGCGTATTTGCCGCTTATGTGGCCGCCATCACCGGCGGGCTCGCCGGACTGTTTGCCGCCATTCTGTGGGCTGTCGACCCCGCCGGGTTTGCCAATCTGCGCATCGTCGCGTCCGAAGCCACGGCACCGGTCGGCCGCGCCGTCAATTGGGTCGGGGGCACGGTGGGCGGCGCGCCCGATGCCATCAGCGCATGGTGGCTGGCGGGCTCGCAAAATCAGAGCTTGCGGGCTGAACTTGTCACTGCCCGCCGCCAGGCCATCGCCGCCGGCGGACTGGCCGCCGAAAATGCGGAATTGCGCCGTTTGCTCGGCATTATGCGCACCGATGTTCAACCGGTTGCTGTGGCGCAAATCCTGTCCACCACCGCGTCGAGCACCCGCCGCCATGCGACGATCGACGCCGGCTATGGCGATGGAGTGCGCGTGGGGCAGCCGGTGCGGTCGGCCGATGGGCTGATTGGCCGTACACTTGCAGTCGGCCCCACGGTCGCCCGGGTTCTGTTGATCACCGACCGGCAGAGCGTGCTGCCTGCCCGCCGCGCCAGCGACGGGCTCGCGCTGCTTATCTCCGGCCGCGGCGACGAGTTGCTCGACGTCCGCCCGCTCAATGCGGCGGCCAACCCGCTTAAGGTCGGCGATTTACTGCACAGCTCCGGCAGCGGCGGGCTGTTCCAACCGCGCACGCCGGTGGGCATCATCGTGCGGTTGGTCGCCGATGGCGGGCTGGCCCGCCCGTTGTCCGATCCGTCGTCGGCCAGCGCCGTGATCGTGGAGCCGGCCTCCAGCGCGGGTCAGGCGGAACCGCCACCAGCCCCGCCATCAGCCGACCAGGGCGGCTGATCATGGCCCGCGTCTATGCGCCCGACGATGTCCCGTTGGTCACGCCGGTCAAGATGCGCGTCGTCCCCGTCGCTTCCGTCGTTCTGGCGTCCGCGAGCGTCGCCTTGCCATGGGGGGCGAGCGCGCCTTTATGGCCCCCGCTGGGGTTGATGATGCTGTTGTCGTGGCGGCTCCTGCGCGACCGCATCTGGCCGATCTGGATCGGATTGCCGCTGGGACTGGTTGACGACATTGCCAGCGGACAACCCATCGGCAGCGCGGTGGCGCTGTGGACTTTTGTCCTGATTGCCATGGATGCCATCGACCGGCGAGTTATCTGGCGCGACTTTTGGCTCGATTGGGGATTGGCCGCGATCGCGCTCGCGCTGTACCTCGTCGCCGGGGCGTGGCTCGCCGACGCTGGTTCGGTCATCGACATCCTTGTCCTGACCGGGCCGCAAATAGCATGGTCGATCATGCTGATGCCGCTGGCAATGCGCGCCGTCGCGTGGCTCGACGGGTGGCGGCAGACATGATCAAGCGGCGCAAATCCGCCGGTCCAGCCGCGCCGCTGATGACACAGGGGATGCAGCGCATCACCTTTAGCCGCCGCGCGTTGATCGTCGGCGGCGCGCAGGCGGCGGTCGGCGCCGTACTGGTCGCCCGCATGGGCTACATCTCCATTTTCGACAGCCAGCGCTACCGGCTGCTGGCCGAAAGCAACCGGGTCAACCTGACCCTGATCCCGCCGCGTCGCGGGTGGATCGTCGACCGCTATGGCAAAGCCCTGGCCGACAACCGCGTGGCGTTGCGCGTCGACATCGTTCCCGATCGTCTGGTCAACCGCGAAGCGGTGGTGACCAGCCTCGCATCGCTCCTGTCGCTCGACACCGACACCGTCGACCGTA
>CAZAWL010000321.1:0-2099 GCA_964488705.1 uncultured Sphingopyxis sp. | reverse complement strand
GGTCGGCAGCGCGCCGGGCAAGGGGCCAAAAATCGACATCGCGCTCGACCCGCTCGAGGGGACCACCATCTGTGCCAAGGCCGGGCCAAATTCGCTCGCCGTACTCGCCATCGCCGAACAGGGCGGCCTCCTGAACGCGCCCGACGTCTATATGGACAAGCTCGCCATCGGTCCCGGCTACCCGCCGGGCATCATCGACCTCGCCAAGAGTGTGACCGAAAATGTCACCGCCGTCGCGGCGGCAAAGGGGGTCGCGCCGGGCGACATCATCGTGTGCGTGCTCGACCGGCCGCGGCATGAGCGGATCATTGCGGAGCTGCGCGCGCTGGGTTGCGGCATCATGCTCATCCCCGATGGCGACGTCGCGGGGGTCATCGCCACCAGCGACCCCGACACCACCATCGACATGTATATGGGGCAAGGTGGCGCGCCAGAGGGCGTGCTGGCGGCGGCTGCGCTGCGCTGTGTCGGCGGCCAGTTCAAGGGCCGGCTGGTGTTCCGCAACGAGGATGAACGGATGCGCGCGCGCAAATGGGGCATCACCGACCTCGACAAGATTTATGACCTGGAGGAACTGGCGCAGGGCGACTGCATCTTTGCCGCGACCGGCGTGACCGACGGGTCGCTGCTGGAGGGCGTGAAGCATAAGCGCGGCGGCACCATCACCACCGAAAGCATCGTCATGCGCGCATCGAGCGGCACCGTGCGCCGGGTGCGCAGCGAAACCCGCGCGAAGGTGTAGGGGGGCGGTTCGGCTCGACTCGGCCGGCGAACCTGGTTGAAGCATCTGGCACAGCGCCGAGTTGGCGAACAGCGGGGAGAACGCAATTGACCGAGACGGACACAGCCCTCATTGCCCGAGCCGAACGCGCCCTGAACGCGCCGACTGTCGAATCGCACGGCCCGATCAAAATCGTCAGCGCCGCGCTCGCGGGGACAGTAGAAGGCATCACTTTCCAGACCAGCTTGCGCTCCGCACACCAAGTCATGGCTCTGAGGGATGCAGCAGGGCCAGGGTCGATGTCCTTTTCCGGACCAGAGGGTTCATTCTCCGTCGACGTCACACTTTTCCCCGGCTTCAGTTATTATGTCGAGATCAACGGCGACACGAACACCGCAGACCGTCCGCTGCTGTGGACCAGCATGACGCAACAAATGGGGGCGGCGCGAGGCGTCGCCACGCGCGATTCCGAGACGGGCCACTGGTATTTCGTGACGCCACCCGCCGACGACCGATCGACCGGCGAAATCCACATTTATTGCGAGGTCGACGAAGGAAACACCGATCAGGGCTTTGGCATGGAATGGGTCAGTCTGCTGGCCGTCAAATTGGCCGGCAATGCGGGCGACGGCTGACAGTCGATGCCTGCGGTTCCCAGCGATGGCCTCGCCAGAATGTAAGAACCCCTACTCCGCTGCCATCGCCGCCTTATAGATGCTGCGCTGCGGCTTTTCGAACAGCTTCATCACCATCGGCTCGAAAAAGCTGAGCGGTGCGCTGTCATAAGTTGGGTCGAACGCGGTCTGGTCATATTTCGCGCAAAACTCCGCCGTCGCCTCAAAATGGGGGTGGCCGCGAAACTTCTCCCGCATGTCCTTATCAAGGCCGAGATAGTCAAAGAAATAATAGCCCTGGAAAATGCCATGCTGTTCGCAGATCCAGTGCTCCTCCTCACTCACAAAGGGCTTGAGGATCGCGGCGGCAATGTCCGGGTGGTTATACGCGCCCAGCGTGTCGCCAATATCGTGGAGCAGCGCCATCACCACATAGCTGTCGCCCCGCCCGTCGCGGTGCGCGCGGGTCGCGGTCTGCAAACAATGCGTCAGCCGGTCGACGGGAAAGCCGCCATAATCATTGGCGAGCAGTTTGAGGTGGTCGAGCACGCGCGCGCCCCCCTGCGGCGAATGGATGCGCGCCTGTGCGCCGATAATGTCCCAATCGGCCTGTGTGCCATGTTCCATCGCGGTAAAGCCCGCGCGCGGTGCGCCGTCGAGGGTCATCTGCTCTCTCCCCAATAAGTTGCGGGGGAGGATATGCGCAACATCGGCGCGGGGCAAGCGGGTGGGATGGCGCGGAGAGCCGTAGCCTTCGGCTCGGG
>CAZAWL010000320.1:0-2109 GCA_964488705.1 uncultured Sphingopyxis sp. | reverse complement strand
CGCCAGATGCGCCGATGCCGTTCACCCGCCTGCATTGGGGAGTTTATTTGTGGGTGCCCGCACGCGGTGCCATCGCCACCCTGTTCGCGGGACCCGGCCGCTATCGCGAACTGGGCGAACCCCTGGAAAACAGCGGCGCGGCGATAATCGACAGACTGGATAAACTGCCGGCCACTGCACGCGCGATGGAATGGAAGCGGCTGCTGGAAAATTTCGACAATAAAGACATGACGGAGCGCTACGAAAGCCCCGACGTTTGGTCTGCCATCCGTTGGTATCACGGCGGCGTGATGCGGGTCGATCGGGGGCCCGACAAGCCAGGGTTGGTGCTGGTCGGTCGTTACAACATGGCGCAACGCGTCTTGTCCAACCCCGACCTGTTTTCCAGCAAGATCCAGACGGATCGCATGCACGACAGTTTCGGTCTCAATTATGTCACGATTGACGGCGGCGAGGAATATTGGGCGGAATCGCGGGCGACCAATGCGATAATGTACGCGCAAACGGCCGAGATGGGTTTTGACGATGCATATCGCCATGCCGCCGCGGTGCTGTCGGCAATAAAGGCGAGCGGCGGCGGGCTGCCGCAGGTCCGTTTCGAGATTCGGCGACAGTTTCTCATGCAGGTGCTGGGTCGGCTATGTGCCGATTGGTTCGGATTGCCCGGCAGCGAATTCATGGACATTGGCGGGCTGAACTTTGACCCGGACAGGCACAAGGCACGCTGCCCCGGTGATTTCATCTCGGCATCGCGCTATATCTTCAACCATGAACCAAGCCCGACATTGGCGGCGATAGGGAAGCAGCATGGCCGGTTGATCCGCCGGGCGAGCCTGGATTTTGCACAGCGTTGGCACGGCAATGCCGACGTTCCCGGAAAGCTGGCAAAGCCCATTTTTGTGGCACTTGGTGACGATGTCGACCTGATCGCCCGCAACCTCTCCGGCATGATGTTGGGGATGCTCGCCCCGATCGAGGCCAATGTGCGCGGCGTGCTGTTCGATTGGCTCAATGAAAAGAGCCTGTGGCGGTATCAGGCGGCTTGGCTGGCGGCAAAGGGTGGCGCGGCCGACTTCGGTGCCGCCCGCGAATCGATCGTCGCGCCGATGCAACGGTCGATATGCAAACGCCCCGCGCCTGACCTGTTATACCGGGTCGCCGTGTCTGACACGCTGTTTGTTGTGCGCCCGGTCGGACAGGGGGAGGCTTCGGTCGAGGTCAAAGCGGGGGACATCGTCATTGTTTCACAAGCGTCGATCACGCAGCGCAATCTCGAGCAGGGAAGGGACGACGCCGCCACGGTATTTGGTGGCCAGCGGCAACCCGATCATAGCGGTTGCCCACATCGCCATGACGATCCCTGTCCGATCGCTGACCAAACACCGGGCAAGCCGCTCCATGCCTGTCCGGCCCAAAAGTTGATGACGGGCGCGATGGCAGGCATCCTCGCCGCGCTGCTGGACGCCGGGGAAATTCAAGCGATGCCGGCCGGCCTCGTCATTGGCGTCAGCACATGATCAAAGTCTGACCGGACAAACCCATCGATTGTCGCAATTGACGAGCCATGGAGCGCGATTGATGCGCCGCGTCCGTCCGACCGGCCCGTTCGTCAAGCATGGCCCGAACCAGCAGATTGGCCGCGTCGTCGCGGCGGGAATCCATCCGCCTGGCTAGCGCCATTGCACGGGCAAACGCGTGCTCTGCTGATGCCGGACTGCCCGCAGTCTGCGCAGCAATCCGGTAAGCCAGTGGCGCCCCCCAGCGCAGACCCTGCCGACCCAGGGCGATCGCCTGTGCCGCGTGGGCGGCGGCGCGTCGATTATCACCGGCCCGAAAGGCCCCGTGCGCCGCCCAACCTAGCGCCAGCCCCAACGAATAGCGGCTATCGGTGTCTGCAAACCAGGCGCAGCTGCTTTCGATGGCCGATAAATGATCGCCGGGTCGTTCCTGCAACAGGTCGACATAGGCGATGAGTGCGCGGGCGATCATCATGACATAACGCGATCCGACCCGGTCGCCGATGACGCGGCATGATTCCATTGTGGAGCGACACGCATCATATCGTTCCTGCCACAGCTCAACCGCTGCCCGCTGCGAGAGAAGTGACCC
>CAZAWL010000319.1:0-2118 GCA_964488705.1 uncultured Sphingopyxis sp. | reverse complement strand
GACCGTTTCATGGCGCAGGGCGGCGACCCGACCGGCACCGGCATGGGCGGGTCAAAGATGGAAGACCTCAAGGCCGAGTTCAACGCCGAACCCCATGTTCGCGGTGTCTGTTCGATGGCGCGGGCCCAAAACCCGAACAGCGCCAACAGCCAGTTTTTCATCTGCCTTGACGATGCCACCTTCCTCGATCGGCAATATACTGTGTGGGGTATCGTCGAAAGCGGCATGGAGCATGTCGACGCGCTGCCAAAGGGTCAGCCGCCCAGCAACCCGGGAAAGATTGTCACCGCGACGCTGGGCTGACGACCCTAGAGCCTGGTCGTCTTTGTCCGAAGCGCCGAGCGCGTCTCACAAAGACGTGAATCAGGCTCCAGCCAAAGTCGAGACAATGATGCACGCCTTGGGATGATTCATCCCAAGACGATCATGGTCTAAATGCCCGCCGACACCAGCCAGTCATGGAACAGTTTGACGGCGGGTCGGCGTAGCGCGCTGGGGCGACAGACGAACCAATAGCTATAGGGGCTGTCGACGTCGAAATCGAACAGCCGGACGAGCCGCGGGTCGTTCGCATGTTCGAGGTGATAGGCGTGCATAAAGGCAATGCCGACCCCTTGCGCTGCGGCTTCGAGCATCAACGGCCCGCTGTCGAACTGGTCGATGCCGTGCGGTTCGAGCCAGGGCATGCCGATCGCGGCGCGCCATTCGGCAAAGGTGTCGGGCATTTCGCTGTGGATCAGCACCGTCATCCGCTGCAGATGTTCGGGCACGGTGATGCGGTCATCGCCCTCGATGAAATGGCGTGACGCGATCGGGAATACCTTGTCGCGGTCCAGCCGGACGGCGTGGAGCGCGGGGTCGATGTCGCGCGCCAGCGCAATGGCGGCGTCGATGCCGTCGCCCACGCGGGCCTCGGCATGGCCGCTCGTTTCGATGTCGATGTGCAGGTGCGGGTGCCGTTTGCGCAGCTCCGGCAGCCGGGGAAACAGGCGCTGTTGCGCAAATAGCGGCAGGACGTTGAGCCGCAACCGCAAATCCGGCCCGTCGCCGGCGGCACCGTCGACCGCATCGCGCACCGCATCGAGCGCAGGCCCTAGCGCGACGAGCAATCGCTGACCGACATCGTTCAGGCGCATGGCATGGTGGTCGCGGTTGAACACCGGGTGGCCGACATGACGCTCCAACGCCTGGATGCGGCGCGACAGAGCCGGCATCGACAATGCCAGTTCGGCAGCGGCGGCTTTGATCGAGCCCAGCCGTGCCACGGCAATAAAGGCCTCGAGTCCGCTTAAGGAGGGCAATCGGCGCATCGGCGGCTCCACCGGCCAATTGTGCGACGCACCAATACCCGATTGCGCGTCTGACTATTGACCGAACGCAGCTTATATGCCGGAATACCTAAGTCCTGACCAGCGAATAGTTTGCAAATTTTGCAACTCGCCACTCTGGCTTCGCAGGTGCAATATGCGCTGCCTCAACCATGGGCCCTGGTCTGGTGCAGCCCGCGCCAACTCCATATCGCCAGCCCGCAACAGGTGGTGGCGATCAGGATGAAGGTCAGTTCGGCATGCCAGTTATAAAGTGCCACGCCGATGGCCGGGGCGAGGATATAGGCGGCCCCGTTGATCGATGCGGTGTGGCCGGCAACCTGCCCCTGCAGCGTGCGCGGCACGGCCAGCGATGCGCCGGCGGTAAAGCCCGGGCGGAACAGGCCAAAGCCGAGCAGGGCGACCGCAAAGCCGGTGCTGATCGCCGGCAATGTGCTGGCCAGTCCCACAAACAGGGCGCCGAGGCCGCCAATGAGGGAGCCGAGAATGACCGCCGTGCGGGGCTGCATCTTCAACAGGGGGATGAGGCCCCACTGGGCGAGCAGGGTGGCAAGGGCCCCGACCCACAAGACATGCCCGGTCGGCGCAGCCGCGAGGTCGGGCGTGGCCCGCAGCGCCAGCCGGTCGAGGATCAAAAACCCGATCACGCCCATGGTCATCGCCTGGGCATGGCCGCCGACCAGCCCAGCAATATGCCATGGCCGGACGCGCGGGTCGGTCCAGCGGATGGGTTCTACCTCAGCCGGGTCGAATCCATCGTCGCTGTCGCCCGGTTCCGGCAGCACCGTCG
>CAZAWL010000318.1:0-2131 GCA_964488705.1 uncultured Sphingopyxis sp. | reverse complement strand
CAGCCCAGGAGGCGACGCCGTCGCCGCCGCTGGCGTGGGCCGGTATCGAAGCGCCCGCAGACGCCACGACCCCACCGTCGGGGGCACTAGAATCGAACTTCATCGTCGCCGCGCTGGTCGGCGCATTGGCATCAAAAATCCGCCAGAATGTCGCGCCGCGCATACCCGCCGGTACGATGTACATCATTCCGACGCTCGACGGGAATTATGGCGACCTCGCCGCATCGGCGAGGATGCAGCGACAGATCGGCATCTGGCAGGGCCAGATCGACGCCATCGCGCCCGGCGACCGGTGCCCGCCGCCTCGCCCTGCAGACACCACCAATCTGCAGAGTGGCGGACCAGACCTGTCTGCACAGGCCCTGGTCAGTTCACTTGTCGACCTGCTGCGCAATAGCCGTACCATCACGCAGGTCGATACCACCGCCGGCGCCGATCTGGTTCTCGCCAATCTGATGTCGCAAAATATTGGCGATGTGAATTGGCTGAACCCAAGTTTGCGGACTTTGCCGGAACCCGTGCCGGGCGGCATTTCAGACCAATTCACATCCGCTATCGGTCGGGCAATCCGCGTTGCCCAACTGCCTTGCGGAGCGACAGAGGCAAACAAGGCGGTGCTCTCAACCATCGTGGAGGAAATGCAACAGGCCGCGATGCCGGCCGCAGGGTCCGACGTAAGCCCGCTCGAAATGGCCATCCGCCTCGAAGAGCTCGAACTGTCGCAGAGCCTGCTGATGCGGGTCTCGATTGCCGACGAAGGCGGTACCGCCATCCAAACGTCGAACATCTGGACCATATTGGGGGCACGCGACCTGCACTATAGCGGCGGCATCATCGCCAGTTACCAACTGGTCAGTCCGCAAACCGGCGTGGTCCTCGCCTCGGGTAGCGTCCGCTGCATGGCACCGGTGCAAAGCTTTGAAGCGGTTCATCGGTTGGGCGTGCTGAACCTTGACCGAGCGTGCAGCTGACCAACCAGGGTGTGCGCCGACCATCTTTCCCGCCGATTGATGATCGGCGGCGGGCTGGCCTTGCTCGGCGGACTCGCCGAAACGGCGTCGGCACGCTCAGTTGGGCCGGGCACGGGCACGCTGGCGGACAAGCCGGCTCCATTTTTGACGGGGGATGGCAGGGCTGGCGTCAACTGGCCCTGTGACTTCGCCTCCCGGATCGTGCGCTTGCTATACTCCGAAAGACCGAACAGGGGACCCGTGCCCGGCACCGGGTTCGCAATTGCCGCCAATGCCATCTTGACCGCTGCTCATGTCGTTCCGGAGGACGCCCCCGTAAAATACAAATTGGAGCAACCCAAAGTTGACGCGGGCGGCAAAATTGGTCCCAAGCCCTATCGCGCCAATGGCGACGGCGTGATCCGGAAAATCATACGACACCCGGACTCGATTGGCGGCGATTTCAGCAAAATAGACTTGGCCATTGTGTTGCTGGAACAGCCCATGTTTTCCACCCCGATAAAGCTCTCTCCCGACTACGGGCCAGGCCAGCGATCGGCTGTGTTTGGCTACCCCAACAACCGCCTCCACTATTCCATTGGCGTTACCCAGCAAATCTGCGGCGACCGGCTATTCTATTCACATCGCACGGCGGAGGGATTGAGCGGCGGTCCGGTCGTCCCGATCCCGCCGGACGACAAATCAGGCAGCGCCGGTCCACCCGACTTGCCGGTCATCGCCGTTCATGTCGCGGGTCCAGACTATCCCACCCAAAACGCCTCGTCATGTCCGACACAACTCAGCCGGGCCGTGCCGCTGACTCCCGAGATCATCACATGGATCAAGGCGCAAATTGCCTGACGCCAATCGTCGGGGCCCCGAACTAGCCCATGCGCATCATAATGGCGGCGAGGGACGGGATGTCGGCGCTGCGACCATTTTGCAAAATCAGTCCAGCTTTGCGCAAATTCGCCAGTTCGCGCGACACGGCTTCGCGCTGGCTGCCAATGCGTGACGCGAGTTCGGCGTGGGTCGGAAATGAACTGATGTGGATGCCCGTCCCATCAGTTGATGGGCGCCCGGCGCGCACGATTTCGGCAATCAGTCGCTGCGAAACCGACATCGTCGCCATTGATTGCAGCTTTCCGGTCAACGAGCGCACACGATGCGTCAACAGGCGG
>CAZAWL010000317.1:0-2191 GCA_964488705.1 uncultured Sphingopyxis sp. | reverse complement strand
GGTGTCGCAGGGCGCCAGACGGCAAAAGGGGCGAGGCATCGCTGCCCCGCCCCCTTTTTTCCGAGACCGTCTGCCGCAGGTCAGTTGAACGATGGTGCCGGCGGCACCGGCGGCGGCGGTATATCGGCATCATCTTCATGCACCTCGACATGGCCGCGCCCGACATGGCTGCGGCTGCGGCTGTAGAAGATATAGACCAATATGCCGACGATCGCCCAGCCGGCGAACAGGCTGAGTGTGTACCATGACAGGCTGAAGAAGAGGTACAGACAGCCGGCGACTGCAATCGGTGCGACGACCATGACCGCAGGTGTCCGGAACGGACGGTTGCGACCGGGGTCGGTGCGACGCAGCACCATCACCGCGATCGCCACCATGGCAAAGGCGAACAATGTTCCGGAATTGGAAATGTCCGCCAGCGCCCCGACCGGGAACAATGCGGCGAACATCGCGACGAAGATGCCCGTGATAATCGTCACGACATGCGGTGTGCCATATTTCGGATGCACCTTGCTCAGCGCGCTGGGGAGCAGGCCGTCACGGCTCATCACGAAAAAGATGCGGGTCTGGCCGAACATCATCATCAAAACAACCGACGGCAACGCCAGACCAGCTGCGAGGCCGATGAGGTTACCAATCTGTTGCCAGCCGATTTCGCGCAATGTCCATGCGAGCGCTTCCTTCGAACACACCACCGCCTCATTGGCGACGGTCGCACAGGCGGCGGCCATTTCGGTGCTGCCCGGGGCGATCCCCGCGCCTTCGGGCGTCAGCAACGGCTGGGCCCCGACGGTTCCAATGACGCCCGCTGCCACTAGGATGTAGAAAATGGTGCAGATGGCGAGGCTACCGATCAACCCGATCGGCATGTTGCGTTGCGGGTTCTTGGTTTCCTCCGCCGCCGTCGAAACCGCGTCAAAGCCGACATAGGCGAAAAAGATCGAAGCCGCCGCGGCCGATACTCCGGCAAAGCCGAGCGGAGCGAAGGGTTCGAAATTTTGCGAATTCATCACCGGCACGGCGAGGAAGACGAACACCGTCAGCGCAGCGATTTTGACCGCCACGAGGATGGCGTTGATAAAGGCGCTTTCGCGGGTGCCGATGACCAGCAGCCAAGTGACCAGCAGCGCGATGATCGCGGCGGGCAGGTTGATATAACCCCCTGTGGCAATCGCCGTTTGAATGGCGTCGCTGTCCTGCGCGCCAAAGGCGAGCTTGATGTGGGCAATCAATGCGTCGGCATTGACCAGCGTATCGGGCAGGCTGACACCCCCATATTCGCGTAGCAAGCCGACAAAATAGCCGGACCAGCCAACCGACACGGCACCGGCAGCCACGGCATATTCGAGCACGAGCGCCCAGCCGACCATCCATGCCAGCATTTCGCCCATGACCGCATAGCTATAGGTATAGGCAGAACCCGAAACCGGGACCATCGACGCCATTTCGGCGTAACAGAGCGCCGCAACTGCGCAGACAAAGCCTGCGATGATAAAGCTGAGCATCATCGCAGGGCCGGCCTTTTGCGCCGCCTCTGCCGTCAGCACAAATATGCCGGTGCCGATGATGGTGCCGACGCCAAGCATGGTCAGCTGGAATGCGCCCAGCGTTCTCGCTAGTGATTTTTTCTCCGCTGTCGCCAAAATGGCATCGAGCGGCTTGACCCGATCAAATAGCATAAATGTCCTCCCCGGACGAATGGCCCCCGCGCCAAAACGTCAGTTGTGCTGTTGAACCTAGCGCTATGGGGGTGGAGCGCAACAATATTGTGCTGCCGCCCACCGCGCCAGCATCCTCGTTTGATGCTCGGCGCTACCGCGCCAGCATTGGGCCAAGCGGCCGTCCCGCGAAAATATGGACATGCAGGTGCGGTACTTCCTGGTGCCCGTCATGCCCGATATTGGCGAGCAGCCGATAACCCGGCTCCACCATCCCCGCTTCGCGCGCGACATGGCCGACAGCGCGGATGAAGCCAACGATTTCGGCTTCGCTCGCGGTGACCGAAAAATCGTCCCAGCTGACATAGCGGCCGGTCGGGATGACCAACAGGTGGTGCGGTGCCTGCGGGTTGATGTCGTGGAACGCCAGCGCCCATTCGTCGCGATAAACCTGCCGACAGGGGATTTCGCCGCGCAGGATGCGGGCAAAGATATTATTGTCGTCATAGGGCAGGCTGGGGTCGATGGGCATG
>CAZAWL010000316.1:0-2194 GCA_964488705.1 uncultured Sphingopyxis sp. | reverse complement strand
CGGTGGCAGCCTCGTGACGGCGCGCTTGCCCGGCCCCGATCTGTGCTTTGCCCTGGCGCAACCCGGTGATGACTGGGTTGCCAACGCGATGGCGGTGCTGGCGGCAGTGCAGGCCGCTGGTGCCGACCTTGCTGCCGCAGGTGTGGCGCTCGCCGAACTGCCGGGTCTGGCCGGGCGCGGGGCGCGGCACCGGGTGGCGTGCAGCGGCGGCACGGCGCTGCTGATCGACGAAAGCTATAATGCCAACCCGGCCTCCATGGCGGCAACGCTGGCGCAACTGGGGCGGGAGGATGCGGTGCGCCGCATCGCCGTGCTGGGCTCCATGCGTGAGCTGGGCGACGCCAGCGACGCCTTTCACGTCGCACTGGCGGACCAGTTGATGGCCGCACGCGTCGCCATGGCGCTGCTCGTCGGAGAGGAGACGCAGCCGCTCGCCTTTGCCCTTGCCGGGCGCATGGAGTTCGCCCATGGCACAGACATCAAGACGGCGCTGGCGTGGTTGCAAGACAACCTGCGCGACGGCGATGTGGTTTTGGTGAAGGGGTCGAACAGTGTCGGTCTGTCGCGCATCGTTGCTGCGCTGACTGGCGGAGAATCATAATGTTATATCTGCTCGCGGCATATTTTGACTTTGCGGGGCCGCTCAACCTCATCCGCTATCTCTCGTTCCGGTCGGGCGCGGCAATTGCCACGGCGCTGTTCATCGCGTTGATCATCGGACCGCGTTTCATCCTGATGTTGCGGATGCGGCAGGGCAAGGGTCAGCCGATCCGCGAAGACGGTCCGCAAAGCCACCTCGCCAAGCGCGGTACGCCGACGATGGGCGGGTTGATGATCCTCATCGCGCTCATCACCTCGTCATTGCTGTGGATGGACCTCAGCAACAGTTTTGTCTGGGCCTGTTTGTTCGTCACAGTCGGCTTTGGGCTGATCGGCTTTTTCGACGATTATGACAAAGTGACAAAGCGCAGCCACAAGGGCGTGTCGGCCAAGACACGTCTGCTGCTCGAATTTGCGGTGGCGGGCATCGCCTGTTTTCTGATCGTCGATCGCACCGGTACCGACCTCTACCTGCCTTTTGTCAGCGGCCAATCGATCGAACTGGGGTATTTCTATTACATTTTTGCGATGGTGCTGATCGTCGGGTTCGGCAATGCCGTGAACCTGACCGACGGTCTGGACGGGCTGGCGACATTTCCCGTCGTCATCGCCAGCCTGACTTTCCTCGTCATCGTCTATCTGACCGGCAACGCGAAATTCGCGGCCTATCTGGGCATCCCGCATGTGCCGGGCGCAGGCGATCTGGCGATTTTCTGCGGCGCTATCATCGGTGCGGGTCTTGGCTTTCTCTGGTTTAACGCACCGCCCGCCGCCGTGTTCATGGGCGACACCGGCAGCCTGGCGCTCGGTGGTGCGCTCGGCGCGATTGCGGTCACGGCACAACATGAAATCGTGCTCGGCATCGTCGGCGGCCTATTTGTCGTCGAAGCGATGTCGGTCATCATCCAGGTTTTTTTCTACAAGCGGACGGGGCGGCGGGTATTCCGCATGGCCCCCATCCACCATCATTTTGAACAGCTGGGCTGGCAGGAATCGACGGTTGTCATCCGTTTCTGGATCGTCTCGATCGTTTTGGCTCTGGCTGGCCTTGCGACGCTGAAGATCCGGTGACCGCTGCCCCGACCGCCCTGATGCCGCTCGCCCCCGATGTCGCCGGGCGGCACTATGCGGTGCTCGGGCTGGCGCGGTCGGGCCTGGCCACCGTCGCGGCGCTGATTGCCGCCGGTGCCCGCGTCACCGCATGGGACGACCGGGCGGATGCGCGCGATGCCGGCGCTGCGCTCGGCGCGGACTGTGCCGACCTGTCGACGCTCGACCTTGGCGCCCTGGCCGCATTGGTGGTGTCGCCGGGGGTGCCGCTCAACACCCATCCGTTGGCCGCCGCGGCGCGTGCGGCGCATGTGCCGATCATCGGCGATATCGAACTGTTCGCGCAGGCGCGCTCTGCACTGCCGCCGCACAAGGTGGTGGGCATCACCGGCACCAACGGCAAATCGACAACCACGGCATTGATCCACCATTTGCTGCAACAGGCTGGCGTCGAAACCACACTGGGCGGCAATATCGGCCTGCCGATATTGGGACGTGCACCGCTGGCCGCGGGCGGCGTCTATGTGCTCGAACTGTCGAGCTA
>CAZAWL010000315.1:0-2199 GCA_964488705.1 uncultured Sphingopyxis sp. | reverse complement strand
GCATCGCCGAGCAGCACGCGCCAGTCGGGTGCATTGCCGCTGTCGTTCGATGGAGCCGGGACGAGCGTCACGACAGCATCGAGCGTGAGGGTTCGGATTTGCCCGGTGAAACTGTCCTGCGCGGAATGAAAGACGCCGATCATCATGGTCTGTGCTCCTGGTTGGTGGTTGGGGAAGCGGCGGATGCACCAAAGCCACGCCAGCGCAGGGGCTGGTCAGGTGCATCACGGGTAAGGATGGGGTGTGCCGTGCCGATAAGACCGGCTGCGGGCAGAGCGCCGAAATAGCGCCCATCAAGGCTGTCGGGCGCCGGGTTCAACAGGAACAATTCGTCTGTCCGAACGCGGTGACAGCCTTGCCAGCTTGGCAAAAGCCGACCCATTCTGTCGTGCGATTTGGCTATGGCGACACGGTTGCCGTCCACCGAGACGACAGCGCCGGCGCGGCACGCCCATTGCCCGGGCAAGGCCGCGACATGTTTCATGAGTGGCACGCCGATTGGCAAATAATGGCGCTCGTCCATCATTCGTGCGGTCGCAGTCGGCGGCACAATGGCGACCAGTTCGCCGAGCCTTGGGCGTGTGCCGTTCACAAGGCGATAGAGGCCGACGGGCGCACTGGCGCTCGCGTTCCACATTATTCGTGGTCGCGGCGACAGCATCGCGACTGCTGAGAACCCGGCGCTGAACAAGCCTGCCCACAGTATCGTGGCGCGAACATAGCGGCGGCGGCTCATGCTTCGAGCGCCTTGCGCCGGAGCCAGGCCGCGTGCCGCTCCGCTGTGTAAGCCCTGAACGGCATTCCGGCATTCAGCCGGTTGCCGACGTGGCGCCAGTGATCGGGCGATGCGTCGCACGGATCAACACCGGCGGCTTCGACCGCATCGATGGCCTGCAACACCTGTGCGACCTTGGGCCAGCCCTCGATGTGCAGCAGAATGTCAGCGCCGGGACGGACAAACGGCAACGTCGTGTAGGCCTCGCCCGGTGCCACTGCCGTCACGATGTCGATGCAAGAATGGATGGTGCCATAGTCGTTCGAGGACCAGCGCACGAAGGCGAAGACCGCGCCGGGACGGAAGGCGATGACGCGCGTGCGGCGGTTGATGATCGTGTCAGCCGCGATGCGCCCGAAGCGGATCCATTGTTCGTAGCGCTTCTCGATCCAGGTCACTTCGACCTCGGTCAGGGCGCTGGCTGTTGCTGACCTGATGGCGTGCGAGGAGCTGTGCCGCTGCGCAGTTGGCTCGCTCATGGCCGCGCTCCTGCCACCGCGAACCCGACAAGCTTGACGTGGGCGTTGAGCAGGCCCGTCGCACCGAGATTATCCACAGGCTGCAAAAGGGTTAGCAAGAATCCGAAGGATTCTTTTCTATTAGCATCGTTAGAGGAGCGCCGATTTGCCGCAGAATTCTGCGGGTTTCCGCATGGTCCCGGTTTTCGATAGGCCGAGGATCGGGTTTCCGATGGGCCGAGTCCGACGGTTTTTGATAGGCCGAATGTCATGCCAACTTCTCCACAGGGAAACCGACGCGCCGGGCAGCGGCAACGAACGGGTCGACGGGGATGGGTTTGAAGATCAGCCGCTCGCGGCCGAAGCTGTGCTCAAGGCTCAGATGGTAGCCCGGGAGAGACTGCCGCCGGACGATGGTCCGCAGCTCGAATGCGAATTGCTTGAGCGGCGAAAGCGCACCTGATTTGAGATGAAGGTGCGGAACGTCGAAGCTCCAGCCACCGCGCTGATGTCCACCATGCTTGCGCACGATACGGTAGAGCCAGCGCTCGACGCCGCCAGTCAGCGCAAAGTAGGCGCGGTCGATCGTCAGGATCAGGCCGCGATCGAGCACACCGGCATAGAACCAGTCGGGCAGGATGAGCTCGATGCCAACGGCTCGGCCACGGTCGTCGAGTGTCTCCCGCCATTCGTTGATCCAGGAGAAGCGGTGGCGTCGGCGCTGGTGTTGCTGGCGGATCGACGTGGCAACGGTCGTCGATTGCAAGCGGTCGAGCGCTGCGCGCAGCCGCTCATAATGGTCCTTGCCCGTCCCGCGCCCGATGAAGGTCAAAATCTCGTGCGGACGGGCGGCGATGTGCCGAGATGTAGGGCGGCCTGCGTCGCGCGCTTCAACGAGCTGACTCGCCGCCCAAATCAGAATGTCGGCATCCCAGATGGTCGCCATGCCGTGCTCGGCCACCGCTT
>CAZAWL010000314.1:0-2204 GCA_964488705.1 uncultured Sphingopyxis sp. | reverse complement strand
CATCTCAGCAAAACCGCCGATGGAGGTCAGCGGCGTGCGCAGTTCATAACTGATCCGCGACAGAAAGTCGGCCTTGACCTTATCCGCTGCTTCGAGCGCCTGTGCGCGTTCGCGCAATGCCCGTTCGATCCTGCGGCTGTCGGTCACGTCAATCAGCGTGAACAGCGCATTGCCGTCGGGCAACGGGATCGCGGCAAAATCGAAATTGCGACCGTCGGCAAAGGCGATCCGCCCGGCGCGCTGTTGCCGCTCCCCCGTCGCACCGATCACCATCTCGCGAAGCACGCTCTTTTGCCGCGGGTCGGCCAATAGCGGCGCCAGCTTGTCGAGCAAGGCATCGAGGCGCGGGTGCGCCACGAGCATTTCTTCGCTGACATTCCACAGGCGGCGGAAACGCTGATTCCACAAATGCAGTTTGGTGTCGGGCGCAAAAACCGCCACCGCCTCAAACAGATTATCAAACGTCGCCGTGCGCACACGCAGCAAGGTGTCGCGCGCACTGGCGAGGCGGATTTGCTCGGTCCGGTCCTCGAACACCATCAACAGGCCACCGTCGGGGGTCGGTTGAGCGACGGTGCGCAAATGCGTGCCATCGCGCAGCAGCCAGCTTTCCTCGACCAGCTGGGGTGCTGCGAACCAGCCCCGCCGTTCCGCCCGCCACCCGGGAAAGTCGCGCACTTCGGGGGTGCGGCCATTGTCCCTGAACTGGTCGAGCACACGTTCAAATGGCGGCGCCGACGCCGCCCATTCCTGCTCGATCATGAACATGCTGAGGAACGGACGGTTGACGAAACGCAGCGACCGGTCGGGCGCGAATTCCGCAACGCCTGCCGACATCTGATCGAGCATGGATCGCCGTGCCTCTGCGAAGCGACGAAAATCATTGCGCGTCTGTTCCAGTTCCTGCTGATCCAGCGCATAACCGGCAACGCCGACGCCGGGTATCGGCACATCGACAACCTGCGTCATCCGCCGACGGCCGTTGATGGTGACGGGGACGAGCCGACTGAACGGGCTGCCTTCGTCCATCGCACGCTGCGCGGCGTCGCGCGCGCTGAGCCCTGCAATCGGTTCGACCAGTTCAATCTGCCGCGCAATGACATCCCCGGCGGAAGTCGCATCGGCCGCCTGTTGATAGGCGTGATTGACCAGCGCCAGCTCCAGCCGCTCGTCACGAAACCACATCGGTAGAGGCGCGGCCTCGATCAGCGCGCTGATTGCATCAAAAGCGGCCAGTGCATCGCCGCGTTGCTGACGCAAGCGCTTTATCTGCGCCTCGCTTTCGCTGGCATCACTCAACCACAGTAAAGCAGCACCGGGCGCCCCCAGGGTCGATGGCGCGGGCGCCCCGGTCACCGCGACGGCGCGGCTGCCGTCATTGGTGCGCAATGTCATGGCAAAGGGCTTTGCTGCCCGCTGTGCAAGCCCCACGGCGCTGACCATTGCCGCCAGCTGGTCCGCAACGACTGCATCAGGACCGTCGGCGGCTAGACCGTCGAGCGTCGCTGGCAACCGGTCATGCCCGAACCACCGGGCGATGCTGCCCGCGCCCTCAATCCGCCCGTCCGGCCGCACCATCAGCGGCATGGCCGGGGACGCTTCGATCATCGCGGCGAGTTGCTGGGCACGCCGGCCCGCAAAGGCCGACTGCCGCTGCATCAACAGCCCACGGGTGATGGCCCAGCCGGCCACCACCAGCCACAGTCCGACAATGGCGCCGATCAGCGACAAGAGGACGGGGCTGTTCAACGACATTCAGCAGCATCGCGGGCATACGGAACCCGCCTGCGCGGCACGACTCCGGTGGGCAGAAATGACATGGCTCTGCGCCTAGCCGAATTGCCGTCGCAGGCAAAGCGCTTGCGCGGCCAATGGCTCCGCCTGACCCGTCGGTGCCACCAACCGGCAGCACCGGCGTCGTCAATAGCGATAATGGTCGGGCTTGAACGGGCCTTGGGTCGGCACGCCGATATAGGCGGCCTGCTTTTCCGTCAGCTTGGACAATTTCACACCCAACTTTTCGAGGTGGAGCATCGCCACCTTCTCATCCAGATGCTTGGGCAGGACATAGACCTCATTCTTGTAGTTCTCGCCCTTGGTCCACAGCTCAATCTGCGCCAATACCTGGTTGGTAAAGCTCGACGACATCACGAAGCTGGGGTGGCCGGTGGCACAGCCGAGGTTGACCAGACGCCCCTTGGCCA
>CAZAWL010000313.1:0-2215 GCA_964488705.1 uncultured Sphingopyxis sp. | reverse complement strand
AACGATCCGCATCGTCGGTGAACATCCGCGAGCGGCTCGATTTTCCCTGCGCGCTGTTCGATGCGGCAGGGCGTCTGGTCGCCAACGCGCCACATATGCCGGTGCATCTCGGCTCCATGGGTGAAAGCGTGCGCGCCGTCACGCGCCGACGCGGACGCGGGCCGGATGGCCGACCGGCCGACGGGCGCGGCATCAGGCCCGGCGATGCCTATGCGCTCAACGCACCCTATGAAGGTGGCACCCACCTGCCCGACATCACGGTGATCATGCCCGTCTTTGTCGATCCGGCGGACGAGGACCCGGCCTTTTTTGTCGCCGCGCGCGGACACCATGCCGATATTGGCGGCATATCGCCGGGGTCGATGCCGCCGGGCAGCCGCACTGTGGAGGAGGAAGGCATTGTCCTCGACAATGTGCTGATACTCGAGGACGGCCAGTTTCTGGACCATGACGTCCGCTCGCGGATCACCGCCGGACCGTACCCGACGCGCAATGCGGCGCTCAACATCGCCGACCTCAAGGCACAAATTGCCGCGTGCACGCGTGGCGCGACCGCGCTCAGAAACCTGTGTGACCGTCAAACCGTCGGCCGCGTTGCGGCCTATATGGCGCATGGTCAGCATCAAGCCGAAATGGCCGTCCGGCGGTTGATCGGCCGATTGTCCGACGGCCGGTTCAGCTATGCCATGGACAATGGCGCCCAAATCGCCGTTGCCGTGACGGTCGACCGGAACGAGGCATCGCTGACAATCGATTTTACCGGTACCAGCGCGACCTTACCCGACAATTTCAACGCACCGCTGCCCGTCGTGCGTGCCGCCGTCCTCTATGTGCTGCGCGCCATGATCGACGAACCGATCCCGATGAACGAGGGTTGCCTCACCCCCGTTCGCATCGTCGTGCCGGATGGCAGCATGCTGTCGCCCACCTTCCCCGCCGCCGTGGTCGCGGGCAATGTCGAAACCAGTCAGGTCATCACCGACGCCCTGTTCGGTGCATTTGGCGCGATGGCCGCCAGCCAGGGGACGATGAACAATTTCACTTTTGGCGACGACGACCACCAATATTATGAAACCATCGCCGGGGGTGCGGGTGCCGGGCCGGATTTTGACGGCGCGTCGGCGGTGCAAACCCACATGACCAATAGCCGGCTGACCGACCCCGAAATATTGGAAACGCGCTTTCCCGTGATTGTCGAACAATTCGCGATCCGGCGCGGCTCGGGCGGCAAGGGCCGACACCGTGGCGGGGATGGCGTTGTCCGCGCGATCCGTTTCGAGACCGCGATGACGGCGGGTATCCTCGCCAACCGGCGCGCGACCGCCCCCTTTGGCCTGGCCGGCGGCGGCGACGCAGCGCCCGGCATCAACCGGGTTGTGCGTGCCGATGGCACTAGAGAGACTTTGCCCGCAACCGCGCAGGTAGCGGTCAAGCCAGGCGACATGATGGTCATAGAAACGCCGGGCGGCGGCGGGTACGGGTCGCCGGACAGGGGGGATTAGGCGATGTGGGTGTTGGCTGGGATCGGCGTCATCATCATCGGGTTCATGCTGCGGTTCAACCCGCTGCTGGTGGTCGTCGCGGCTGCGGTCGTGACCGGCATCGCTGCCGGGTTCACGCCCACCGCGATCATCGCCGCCATTGGCAAGGCGTTCAACGACACCCGCTATATCAGCATTGTCTGGGTGGTCTTGCCCGTCGTCGGGCTGTTGGAACGGCATGGGTTGCAGGAACGCGCGCGGGCGCTGATCAGCGCGATGCGCGGTGCGACCGTGGGAAGGTTGCTGACCGCCTATCTGTTGATGCGTCAGGCGACAGCGGCGCTCGGCCTCACCTCCATTGGCGGTCATGCACAAACGGTGCGGCCGCTGGTGGCGCCCATGGCGATCGCTGCCGCAGAGGGGCAGAATGGCCAGATCGGTGACGCAGACCGCGAAAAGGTACAGGCCATGGCCGCCGCCACCGACAATGTCGGCCTGTTTTTCGGCGAGGACATCTTTATCGCCATCGGTTCCATCCTGCTCATAAAGGGGTTGCTCGAAAGCGAGGGCATTATCCTCGAACCCTTTGACCTCGCCGTCTGGGCGATTCCGACCGCCATCGCCGCCTTCATCATCCACGGTGCCCGCCTGTGGTGGTTCGACCGGCGTTTGCGGCAGTCCGGCGGCACGTCGCCGGGCGCGGCGGGCGAAGGGGGCGTCGCATGATCACGCTC
>CAZAWL010000312.1:0-2227 GCA_964488705.1 uncultured Sphingopyxis sp. | reverse complement strand
TTGTCCTGCTTGTCGAGACCATAAGCGAGTGCAGCCGCAGTCGGCTCGTTGATGATGCGCAGCACCTCGAGCCCAGCAATCTGGCCCGCGTCCTTCGTCGCCTGCCGCTGCGCGTCGTTGAAATAGGCGGGGACGGTGATAACGGCCTGCGTCACCGTTTCGCCCAGATAGGCTTCGGCTGTTTCCTTCATCTTTTGCAGGATGAATGCCGAAATCTGCGACGGCGAATAGTCGGTATCGCCGGCCTTGACCCACGCGTCGCCGGTCTTGCCTTTGACGATGGCATAGGGGACCAGGTCCATGTCCTTTTTGGTCATGGGGTCATCGAACCGGCGACCGATGAGCCGCTTGACCGCGTAAACGGTGTTGTCCGGGTTGGTGACGGCCTGCCGCTTGGCGGGTTGCCCGATCAGCCGTTCGCTATCCTTGGTGAACGCCACGACGGATGGCGTGGTCCGCGCACCCTCGGCATTTTCAATGACCTTGGGGCTGCCACCCTCCATCACCGCAACGCAGCTGTTGGTTGTGCCCAGATCGATCCCGATAACTTTTGCCATTATGCCCTCTAATGTCCTATAATTTATGACAAAAGGGGGCGAGCTGAAAGCGCGGCATGGGCCGGTATCAGCGCATCCCCCCGGATGCTCTGAACGGATATAGGTAGCGATTCAGGTGCGACAAGGGCGTTGGCATAAGTCGTCGCGCGGTTTATGCGCGGTCGCCGCATCGCCGGAGTATTGCGCGCGGCTATAGGGAGGTCAGTTTTGGGTCGGATCAACATCGTCGCGGCGCTGGGGGCAGCGCTTGCATTGTCGCTAAGTGCCTGCGCTGACGGGCCGCAGTCAGCCGTCGACGGGGAAAATGCCGCGGCGATGGGCGCCAGCGTGCGCGCCAGTGCCAATCCCGACGCGCCATGGGCGGCCTATTTTACCGTGCGTGCCGGTGCCCGCGAACGCGTCATCATCGGTGCCTCGGTCGATGGCGCGGAACGTGTCGAACTCCACGAAAGCCGCGTGGTCGACGGCATGGTGACGATGGCACCGCTGACCCGCGTCGTCGTGCCGGCTGGTGGCGAGGTGGTTTTCCGGCCGGGCGGCAGGCACGCGATGCTGTTCGGCGTGACGCCGGCAGCCCGTGCTGCGGGTCGCATGACCGTCACACTTCGCTTTGACGACGGCACACAGCTCCCCGTCGAACTGGCCTTTGCGCCACAGCCAGATGTCGCAAGCGCGCCGCCTCCGCCCGAACCTGGACCACTGGTTCGGCCAAATGACCCCCGCATCGAGGGAAATATCGCCCCTGTCGCCGCGCCACCGTCCGCTCCGCACCACAGCGAAATCGAACATAGCGAGGGCGGCAATGACGAGCATGGGGAGCATCAGGGACATTGACCGGCAATCGCTCCCGGCGGCTGACAGAGGGCGAATGCCGGCTCGCGCGTAGCGTCTTTGGTGAATCCATCGACTATGACGCGGTGGAGGTCCGGCACAGCAAATGGGCCTTTTTCCAGCCACGGCGGATCGTCATGGCCCCGATGGGGCATCTGCACTTCAATCCGGCCGGCGACGTCTATTGCGCCGATTTTTGCGATGCACCGTTGGACCGCCAAGGCTTGTTCATCCACGAAATGACACATGTGTGGCAGGCACAAACCCGTGGTCGCTGGTTTCTGGTGTTGATGCGCTGGCCGACGGATCGATACAGCTATGTGCTGCGCCCGGGGTGGCCGCTGGTGCGCTATGGGCTGGAGCAGCAGGCCGAAATCGTCCGCCACTATTTTCTGTTGTCACGCGGCCAGCAGGTAGCCGGCGCTGCGCCGATAGAGGCCTATCGCGCCATCCTGCCTTTTCACGCCCCTGAATAACTGCCGAAATGGAGCATTCTGCCCGGCTGGCTTTATCGATTCTTTAATCGCGAATTCATAACCACGCCTATCTATCTGCGGAGGCGCGACGCGATGCTGCATGGCCTGCTGAAAAGTCTGTTGGGCACTCTGGTCTCTCTTATGTTCGTTGTCAGCGGCTTTAATGTCTACGCGCGGGTCGGTGCCGACGCGTCCGTCCCCGCGCCGGTCGAACCGGGCACGGTCGATGACGCAGAACTGGCGCAGGGCTTGGAACTTTATGAGTCGGGCGATTATGCGGCGGCTTGGCGGCTCTTTCATTCGGCTTGTGACCGGGGGCTTCCCATGGGCTGCAACAATGTCGGCATTATGTTGGGATTTGGT
>CAZAWL010000311.1:0-2238 GCA_964488705.1 uncultured Sphingopyxis sp. | reverse complement strand
CGACGCCGACATCGCCGATGCGCGCGCCATCGCCGCGCGGCACGGTGGGGTGGAGGTCGAAAACACCATCCCCAAAATCATCCGCGCCAATCCGTTTGGCCCGCTCAACTCGATGCTCGGTCCCGAGGGCGAGCGCTGGGCGCCGATCCACGGCCTGTTGCCGCACAGTCGCGCTATCGCCTGCTATGCCGCGATCAACGCGCTGTTCTCCGACCATGGTGAGGAGATGTCGGTGCATGGCATCCACCATGGCAGCCTCATCGCGGCCGTCGGCGGGGCGGGCGTGATCATCGAACCATGCCTCTATTGGCCCGACGCGCGCAATCCGCTGATCGAGGCGACGGTAGAGCCGGCGCATCTCGCGAAACTGCCGACGCACCACCACGACCCCGCGACCTGGGCGCTGGTGAACCGGCTGAAACAGGCCTTGATCGACCTGTTTTTTGCGCACGGCGCAGCCCACCTCCAGATTGGACGCACCTATCGCTATGCCGACAGCCTCGATGCCGGGGCGCTGGCGCTGCTGCGCGCAATCAAGCGGGAGGTTGATCCTCGCAACCTGATGAACCCGGGGGCGCTCGGCATCGTGTGAACGACTTGCCGCCACGGGGCGCTTGACGCTAGAGTCGCCTCTCCAACGGCGATGACGGGACGAACGCGTGAACGGAGTGATCCATAAGGTTCCGGAGGCTTTTGCGCAGCAGGCGCGTATCCGCGATGCGGATTATCAGCGCCTCTATGCCGAGGCGCGCGACAACCCCGACGCATTCTGGGCGCGCGAACTACATCGCATCGAATGGTTCAGCGAACCGACCCGCTTTAACGAGAGCAGTTATGACGCCGCCGATTTTTGCATTCGATGGTTTGCGGACGGCGCGCTCAACCTGACCGTCAGCTGCATCGACCGTCACCTTCCCCAACGCGGCGATCAGACCGCCATCGTTTTCGAAGGTGACGAACCGGGCGAAGGCCGCCGCATCAGCTATCGCGAATTGCATGACGAAGTGTGCCGGTTCGCCAATGTGCTGAAATCGCGCGGCGTCGCAAAGGGTGACCGCGTCACCATCTATATGCCGATGATACCCGAGGCGGCATTTGCCATGCTGGCCTGTGCGCGGATCGGTGCCATCCACAGTGTCGTGTTCGGCGGGTTTTCCCCCGACAGCCTCGCTGGGCGCATCCTCGACTGCCAGTCCAGCGTCGTTGTGACTGCCGACGAGGGACGGCGGGGTGGCAAGACCATCCCGCTCAAAGCCAATGTCGATGCCGCGCTGGCGCAATGTCCCGACGTTGCAACCGTCATCGTCGTCGCCCGCACGGGCGCGGCTGTACCGATGGTTGCCGGCCGCGACATTGCCTATGGTGATGCGCGCGCCGCCGTCAGCGCGGATTGCCCCCCGGAAATCATGAATGCGGAGGATCCGCTGTTCATCCTCTACACCTCCGGCTCCACCGGCAAACCCAAGGGCGTGCTGCACACGACCGGCGGTTATCTGTTGTGGGTCACGATGACGTTTGACCTGGTGTTCGACCATCGTGATGGCGACCTGTTCTGGTGCACCGCCGATGTCGGCTGGGTCACCGGCCATAGCTATGTCCTCTATGGGCCATTGTCGAACGGCGCGACGACCGTGATGTTCGATGGTGTCCCCAACTACCCCGACCATGGCCGGTTCTGGGAGACGTGCGCACGGCTCGGCGTGACCATCTTTTACACCGCACCGACGGCATTGCGCGCGTTGATGCGCGAAGGCGACGCATGGGTAAATGCCCATGACCGTTCGGGCATTCGCTTGCTAGGCACGGTTGGCGAACCGATCAATCCTGAGGCATGGGAATGGTATCATCGCGTTGTCGGTGACGGGCGCTGCCCGATTGTCGACACCTGGTGGCAGACCGAAACTGGCGGCGCGCTCATTTCCCCGCTACCCGGCGCGACCGACCTCAAGCCCGGCTCGGCGACCAAGCCCCTGCCTGGCGTTTTCCCGATGCTGGTGGATGGTGACGGGCAGGAGCTGACCGGCGCGACGGCGGGCAATTTGTGCCTGACGGCGAGCTGGCCGGGTCAGATGCGCACCGTCTGGGGCGATCATGACCGGTTCTTCCAAACCTATTTCACCACTTACCCTGGCAAATATTTCACCGGTGACGGCTGTCGCCGCGACGCCGACGGCTATTACTGGATTACCGGCCGCGTCGATGATGTGATCAACGTCTCTGGCCACCGCATGGGGACCG
>CAZAWL010000310.1:0-2265 GCA_964488705.1 uncultured Sphingopyxis sp. | reverse complement strand
CAGCGTTATTATGATGTCGGCCGCCTCGTCGATGCACAGATTCCACGCCTGTTTTCGACGCTGCCGCGTGCCCCGCTCGAAATCCGCCCGTACGAACCCTATCGTGAGCGGTTCGAGGCTGGCGGCAGCTATAATTCGGGCACGCCGGATGGCAGCCGCCCGGGCATTTTCTATTTCAACGCCTATGACCTGCCGAGCCGGACGACGCCGGGCATCACCACCCTCTACCTCCACGAAGGCGCGCCGGGCCACCATTTCCAGATCAGCCTGGCACAGGAAAATGAGGCGCTGCCGCCGTTCATGCGCTTTGGCGGCAACACCGCCTATGTCGAGGGCTGGGCGCTCTATGCCGAAACACTCGGTTTCGACATGGGCCTCTATAGCGACCCCTATCAGCGGTTCGGCACCTTGTCCGACGAAATGCTGCGCGCGATGCGTCTGGTCGTCGACACCGGCATCCATGCCCAGGGTTGGACGCGTGATCAGGCGATCGATTACATGATGGCCAACAGCGATATGGGCCGCACCGACGCGACGGCAGAGGTCGAGCGCTATATCGCCATTCCGTCGCAGGCGCTTGCTTACAAGATCGGCGCGCTCACCATCCAGCGGCTGCGTGCCCATGCGATGGAAGCGCTGGGCGACAGGTTCGACATCCGCGAATTTCATGCGCAGGTGTTGATGACGGGGGCGTTGCCGCTGCCGATCCTCGAACAAAAGATCAACGACTGGATCGCGAGCGTCCGCGCGCGCTGAACCGGGCCCATAGCATTTGGCGATTTGCGGGCATGGCGTTATTCTGACGTCCATGCCCGCTGTCGCCGCCATCCGACCCAAGACCATATTTGCCGCCGATGACTGGGCGGGGTTGACCACGCTGTCACGTTGGCGCGGGGTTTGGCTGGTGGTGCATGGCTGGGCGGTCGTCACCATCGCCGGTTGGGGCGGCGCGTGGGCATGGGGTTATCACTGGGCGCTGGGCATCGTCGCCACGCCCGTCGCCCTGGCCATCATCGGCGGGCGGCAACTCGGCCTTTCCATCTTGATGCATGATGCGGCGCATGGATTGCTGCACCCCAACCGCACGGTCAACAACTGGCTGGGACAATGGGCGACCGGCGCGGCGACGGGGAGCGACCTCTATGCCTATCGCGCCTATCACCTGACCCACCACAAATTTACGCAACAGCCGGAGGACCCGGACCTGTCGCTGTCGGCGCCGTTTCCCACCAGCACCGCGAGCCTGTGGCGTAAGGTCGTGCGCGACCTGACGGCGCAGACATTTTTCAAACAGCGCAGCCATCAGTTCGCCGCCGCCTGGCGAGGCGTGCAGGCGATGATGCGCGGACAACAGGGTGACGGCAGCCGCGACACCAGCGCCGGCCGCGCGCTGAACCGGCACAGCCGGTCAGGTGTCGATGCGCCGGTGGTCAATGTCGACGGTGCCAAGACAACAGCACGCACGGTCGGGCGTTTCCTGATGGTGCAGGCAATCATCCTCGCCGCCTCCCTCGGCACATGGGGCTGGACCCCGTTCCTGCTATGGCTGGCCGCACTGGCAACGACGTTTCAGCTGTTCCTCAGAATCCGCAACATCGCCGAACATGCCTGTACGACGACCGGCAGCGATGACCCCTTTTCCCATGCCCGCACAACGCGCGCCAACTGGCCCGAACGCGCGACCGTCGCACCCTATTGGGTGAATTTCCACAGCGAACACCATCTGTTCATGGGCGTGCCCTGTTACCGGCTGGCCGCCGCGCACGCGCTGCTCGGCGAGGGCGGTTATCATCCGCGCATGACGATCGCGCCCAATTATGCCGCCGTGATGCGCCTCGTCACAACCAGCCCGAGCGTTTGAACCGCCAATAGAGCGTGGCGCACACACTCACCATCAGCCCCAGCGCAAAGGGATAGCCATAGCGCCACTGCAATTCGGGCATCAGCGCAAAATTCATCCCATAGATGCCGGCAATGGCCGTCGGCACGGCGAGGATGGCCGCCCATGCTGCCAGCTGTCGGGTAATCACGCCCTGACGCTGTTGTTCGAGCAGCCCGCTGGTTTCGATGACGCTGGTCAACGTGTCGCGCAGCCCCTCCGCCCGGTAATTCACGCGCCGGACATGGTCGGCAAGGTCGCGGAAGTGCTGCGCAAGAAGCCGCGGCCGGGCGCGCTGGCCGCGCGCATCGCCGGCGACCGGTTCGCAGTCTTCCTGCCGGACTGCGGACTCGAGTTCGCGCAGCAGATCGGCGAGATGCTGCGGC
>CAZAWL010000309.1:0-2265 GCA_964488705.1 uncultured Sphingopyxis sp. | reverse complement strand
GACGCGGCAACCGTGCCGCCGCAACCGGCGACCGCTGGTGCTGCCGACCCCGCCATCGCGGCCCCGGCCGCTCGTCCATGGACGCCCGCGCCGGTCGTGACCGATGCGCGGGTGGTGACCGCAGGCACCTATCGCGTGCTTGCAGGCGACACGTTGCGCGGTATCGGCAACCGCACCGGCGCCGGGGCAGAGGCGATTGCGGCCGCCAACGGTCTGGTCGAACCATTCATTATCCGGGCGGGGCAGCAGCTGCGCATCCCCGAGGGACGATATCATGAGGTGCGCGCCGGCCAGACCGGCATTGCCATCGCCCGTGCCTATGGCGTCGATTGGAGCAGCGTCGTCGCCGACAACGCGTTGGTGCCGCCCTATGTCTTGCGTGTCGGACAACGGCTCCGCCTGCCGCCCGGCCCTGCGACCGATCGCCCGATGACGATTGAGGAACGGGCGCAGGCCTTTACCCTCGACATTGACGATATCGTCACAGGCGGGACGCCGGCGGGTGCGACGCCGACGCCACGGCCCCCGGCGGCAGCGCCATCGCGATTTGCCTGGCCCATTGATGGCCGGGTCATCCGCCGCTTTGGCCCGGCGGCGGCGGGCCGCGTCAACGAAGGGATAGATATTGCCGCGCCGGTGGGCACGCCGGTTCGGGCGTCGGCTGACGGCGTGGTCGTTTATGCCGGCGATGAAATTGGCCTGTTCGGCGGGCTCGTGCTCATCGACCATGGCGGCGGCTGGATCAGCGCCTATGGCCATTTGCGCGACGTCGGCGTGGCACAGGGCGACAGGGTGACCGGCGGGTCAGTGATCGCGGCGTCGGGGGACAGCGGGCAGGTGCAGCAACCGCAACTGCACTTCGAACTGCGCCAGAACCGCCGGCCGGTCGATCCGTTGACCCGGTTGCCGGCGCGATGACACCACCCCGACCAACGCGTTCAAAGCTGCGTTTCCGGCCTCTGCGCCGCGCCAACCCGGTGCCGGTCTGGGCCGATGTGGCCGGGCGGCTGGGGCTGGCATTGTTGCTGATCGCCTTTGTCATCCTGATCCACTGGCTCGACCGCGCCGGTTTGCGCGACAGCTATGACAATCATGTCAGCTTTCTCGACGTCGTCTATTTCACCATGATTTCGGTGACGACGACCGGTTTTGGCGACATCGCGCCGATTTCGGACCGGGCGCGGCTGATCGAATCCATCATCGTCACGCCGATCCGTATCGCCGTGCTCTTCATCTTTGTCGGCACGGCCTATAATTTCGTCATCCGGCGCACTTGGGAGAATTGGCGCATGGCGCGTATCCAGAAACAGCTGCACGGGCATATTGTCGTGCTCGGTTATGGCATCAGCGGGTCGGAGGCGGTTCGCGAACTGATCGCACGGGGCACCTCGCCGCAGCAGATTGTGGTCGTCGACCCGTCGCCGCAGCGCGTTGCGGAGGCGGAGGAGGTCGGGTGCACCGTCATCGAAGGGGACGCGTCGCGCGACGACACCTTACTGGCCGTGCGCATCGCGCAGGCAGCGTCGGTGCTCGTCTCCGCCGGTCGCGACGATGCCTCGATCCTGATCGTGCTGACCGTGCGCCACCTCGCGCCGGATGTGCAGATCAGCGTCGTCATTCGCGCGGCGGACAATGAATTGCTGGCGCGTCAGGCCGGGGCCAATAATGTCATCAACCCGGTCAGCTTTACCGGCCTGCTGCTTGCCGGGTCGGCCCAGGGCACGCATATCGCGGATTATCTGGCCGACCTCGCGTCGGTCAGTGGCCAGGTGCAGCTGAATGAACGCGCGGTCCGTTCCGAAGAAGTGGGGCGGAGCATCAACGAGCTGGCGAGCGGCGGCCGCGGCCTTCGCATTTATCGCGCCGGCAAACCCCATGGTTTTTGGACCGATGCGGCACAGTCCCTCGAACCGGGCGATATGATCGTCGAGGTGGTGCGCTGTGCCGCAGACTGACGGTCAGGGCAGATAGGCGTGCACCACCCCCATCGCGGTATAGAATAGCAGCCAATAGGTCGCGTCGATAAAGAACAGCGTCTTCGATTTTTGCGAAAACAGATAGTTGGTGCCGATCGCCGGGACGATGAAGCCCAGCGCGACGCCAAACGCCGTCAGCACCTTGACCATAACCGGCAGATCCTGCCCATAGGTCGCAAATGTGTGTGCCAGCGTCCAGCTGGCGAGCAGGCTGAAGGCAAAGGCGCCGCCATAGATGACGCCCATATTGCCCGACTTTATCTGCTCTTCGGAGAGGCCGACTGCGCCC
>CAZAWL010000308.1:0-2274 GCA_964488705.1 uncultured Sphingopyxis sp. | reverse complement strand
GTCCGCGCCCATCCGCGCCAATTCCGGCACATGCATATAGCGGTTTTCGAAAATCGTTTCGGTCAGCACGCTGGTGCCGTCGGCCAGCGCCAGCATCGCCATGAACTGCGCCTGCATGTCGGTGGCAAAGCCGGGGTAGGGCGCGGTGGAGAGGGTGATGCCCCTCGGCCGCCCGTCATGCGCAACCTTGATACCGCCGGCATAGGGCGTCACCTGCGCCCCCGCCTCCGTCAGCGCGTCGAGCGTCGCGACCATCTCCTCGGCCCTGGCTCCGGCGAGGTCGACCTCTCCGCCGGTTGCCATGACGGCGCAGGCGTAACTGCCCGCCTCTATCCGGTCGGCCATGACGCGATAGGTCGCGCCGTGCAGCCGGTCTACGCCTTCGATGGTCAGCGTTTCGCTGCCTATCCCGTCAATCTTGACGCCCATGGCGACGAGGCAGTTGCACAGGTCGATAATCTCCGGCTCGCGCGCGGCATTGCCGATGACGCATGTGCCCTTGGCGCGCGATGCCGCCATCAGCGCGTTTTCGGTGGCCCCGACCGACACCACGGGAAAATGGATTTTCCCGCCGGGCAAGCGCCCGCCCGGTGCTCGCGCCTTTACATAGCCCGACGCCATTTCCATGTCGGCACCAAAGGCTTCGAGCGCCTTCAGGTGCAGGTCGATCGGCCGGTTGCCGATGGCACAGCCGCCGGGCAGCGACACCGTCGCTTCGCCCATCCGCGCCAGCAAAGGTCCGAGCACGAGGATCGAGGCACGCATTTTGCGAACGATGTCATAGGGCGCCATGGTCGACGTCACCGTGGTCGCCCGCGCTGTCATCACCCGCCCGAAATCCTCAGGGCGCGACCCTTCGATCGTCGTCGAGCAACCCAGCTGGTTGAGGAGATGGCCGAAACCGTCAATGTCGGCGAGCCGTGGGAGGTTGCGAAGCGTCAGCGGCTCGTCGGTGAGCAACGCGCAAGGAAGCAGCGTCAGCGCGCTGTTCTTGGCTCCGGAAATGGGGATGCGGCCGGACAGGCGGTTGCCGCCGCGAATGACGATTTGATCCATGGCATTTGGTGATAGCGGGGTCGGCTCGGCTAGGGAAGCCGCCAATGGCTATGGCGTCGCGGCGGCCGCCTTTTTCGTCGGCCTGCGCGCGGGGCGGCGTGCCTGTGCCTTGGCTGCATAGAGCCTGCGGTCGGCACGTTCGAGCAGCGCCTGCGCACTATGCCCGTCGACCGGCCAATGGGCGATGCCGATGCTGGCGCCGATCCGTATCGCCATGTCGCCGTCGCCAAAGGCGGGCACCATCGCGGCTAGGACGCTGTCGGCCCATCGCCGTGCGCCCTTGGCATCGCCGCCGCCGACAAGGACCGCAAATTCATCGCCGCCGATACGGGCCAGCACGCTGTCCTCCGGGCAATGGGCGCGCAAACGTTGTGCCACGTCGGACAACAGGGCGTCACCGGCGACATGGCCAAAATGGTCGTTCACCGCCTTGAACCCGTCGAGGTCGATCAACGCGATCCAGAATGGACGGGACGGCCCCTGTGCCGCATTTGCCAGGGCGGCGGTACGTGCGTCGAGCGCCTCCGTCAGCATCCGGCGATTGCCCAGCCGCGTCAACGGGTCCGTCAGCGCCTGATGATGCAGGTCCGATTGCAGCGCCAACAGGTCCACCAGCTGGCGGTGTTGCTGTGCCACCATGCGCAATTGAAACCCGGCCGCCACCATGATGCTGCCCGCAGCGGCCATGGCAAAACGGTCGCCGCTCGTCAGCATCAGGATCGTGATCGGCACGACGCCAACAGCGAGGTTGAGCACCGCTGCCAATGGCACGGTGGACAGGCAATAGGCGGTGGTCAGCGAGCCCAGGACGAGGATCAGCGGGTAAAATGCCTGGCCGCCGGTCGCGGCGCCGTGCCAGCTCATCACCGTCCACAGGCTGCAAGGGATCGCTATGATGGTCGACGCCCAGGTCGCTTCACGAATGTAACGGCGCGCGCGGCGGGCATTGTCCTGCACCCTGCGGTCGGCCAGCAGTGACAGAAATCCGCCAAGGAACATCGCACCCACCAGCATCGGCAGTCCGATACGGACCCAGCCGGCGGCTTCGGCATTTTGCGCCCACAATGTGCCCGGCACGGTCAGTGCCAGCAACAGGCACAGCAGGCGGCATTGCGATTGTAGCCGCGCCGCGCTGGCCATGGCGAGCAGGTCGGCGATATCCTCCGGCACGGCGGGGAAAAGGCGGTGCCACAGGGTTCGGATCGCATCGGCCATGGG
>CAZAWL010000307.1:0-2286 GCA_964488705.1 uncultured Sphingopyxis sp. | reverse complement strand
CTATACGGATGAAGTTTGCGCTGGGTGGGAAATTCGGCGATGCGCACCTTGCCGCCCTCGCCGCGTCCGAATGGCTGACCTTTGTCCGCGACACCGCAGCACAGATGGACATGGCGGATGCGCTGGCCGACGCGCTCGACGCCGGCCGTCATTTTGCGCGGGCCTATGCCGGGCGCAAACGGCGGGAGGGGTTTGTCGACTTTGACGACCTGATCAGCCGCACCGCGCTGCTGCTGGGGTCTTCGGATGAGCGCGACTGGATCAAATACAAGCTGGATCAGCGTATCGACCACATCCTCCTCGACGAGGCGCAGGATACGAATGCGCAGCAGTGGGCGATCGTCAAAGGTCTCGTGGACGAATATTTCAGCGGGGAGGGGGCACGCGCCGACGTTAACCGCACGATGTTTGTGGTCGGCGATACCAAACAGGCGATCTACGGGTTTCAGGGCACCAGCCCGCAATATTTCAACGCCTCGCGCCATCGCTATGCCGGCCTGGCCGCTGCTGCGCAAACGCCGTTGGCGGAACTCAGCATCGCGGTCAATTTTCGGTCTTCCCCGCCGGTTCTGGCGGTCGTCGATCATGTCATTGCAACGCTTGGCCCGGCGCAGTTCGGGCTCGATGACGCGGCGGTGCGGCATCTGGCGCATGCCGCCGAAGCACCCGGCCGGGTCTCGCTCTGGCCGCTGGAGCCGGCCGATGCGGTCGACGGCGACGGGGCCGACGATAGCGGCGCGGACGCGGATGGCGACGCTGACGAGGCGGAGGGTGCCGCATGGATCGACAATGCGACACGGCGCCTCGCCGACAAGATTGCCCGGACCGTCCGGTCGTGGGTCGACGATGGCATGGACGGTGTGCCGGTCCAGCCGGGCGATGTGCTCATCCTGTGCCGCAGGCGGTCGGGGCTGGCATCGCTGATTGTTTCGCGCTTGCAGGTGCGCGGCGTCCCGGTGGCGGGTGTGGACCGGCTCGGGCTGAACGCGCCGCTGGCGGTACAGGATCTGATGGCCGCAGCGCGCTTTGCCTTGCAGCCGCTCGACAGCCTCAATCTCGCGGCGTTGCTGGTATCCCCGATCATGGGGTGGAGCCATGAGGAGCTGCTGCGCTACGGCTGGCGACTGAACACCGATGGCAAGGAGGCGATGCCTCTATGGTCGCACCTCAACCGGCAGGACGCGCTGCGCAACCGGCTTGAGCCGCTCTATGCCATCCTCTCCATGGCCGGCTATGCCAGCCCCTACCGTTTTTTCGAGCAAATCCTGTCCGGTCCGGTCGCAGCCCGTCGCAAGATCCTCGCACGGCTGGGGGCGGACAGCCTCGACCCGTTGGAAGAATTACTGAGCCAGGCATTGGCCTTCGAGACGCGCGAGGGCGGCTCGCTGCACCAGTTTGTCCGCTGGTTCGACGGCGGGGAACGGGTCATCCAGCGGCAACTCGACGCGCCCATGGACGAAGTGCGGGTCATGACTGTGCACGGGTCCAAGGGACTGCAGGGCAAGATCGTCATCCTCGCCGATGCGGCGCACGACCCGCTGGCCGGCCGTTCACCGGATGCGGTGATGTGGCAGACGGAGGATGGCGACAAGGTGCCGATATTGCCGGTCAGCAAGGGGTCGGGCCGTCCGCAGGCCTATACCGACCAGCTGGAAGCGGACAAGGTCGAGGCACTGCGGGAGAGCTGGCGACTGCTCTATGTCGCGATGACGCGGGCGGAACGCATGCTGTTCGTCGCCGGTGCACTCAACAAAAAGGCGAAGGAGGGGCAGCCGCCCGAGCAGAGCTGGTATGCCGCCCTGTCCGGGGCCATGGCGGCGATGGGCGCCACCACCCACGATGATGCGATCTGGGGGCAGGATTTGCGCATAGCCGGTGGCGGAAAAGGTCGCGCAAAGGTGCAGGCAGGGCGATCAGTCGCGCTGCAAGCCGAACCGTTGCCGCTGTGGGTCAATCGGCCGCCGCCGACGGAGGCGCGGCCCCGCAAACCCCTGTCACCCTCGGTCAGCGAAGATCAGGCGGTGATGGCCGTGCCGCAGCCGCCGTCACCCGATGACGGAACGGCGCAGCGTCGGGGCATATTGATGCACGCGCTGTTCGAACGATTGCCCGCCGTGCCTGCGGACGCGCGGGCAAGTGCGGCGGAGCAATGGCTCGCCGCGCGCGCACCCGATTTCGCAGCCGATGCGCGGGCGGCGATGGTCAGCGACGTGCTGCGCGTCATGCACCACACCGATTTTGCGCCATTATTCGGGCCGGATTCACTCGCCGAGGTGCCATTTTCCG
>CAZAWL010000306.1:0-2287 GCA_964488705.1 uncultured Sphingopyxis sp. | reverse complement strand
GATCATAGCCGATGCGCGGCGACCAGCCCAGTTCGGTGCGGATCCGGCTGCTGTCGATGCGGTTATCGAAGCCGACCAGGTTCAGCCCCTCCATCGAGAACAGACTGGGGTCGTTGGGCTCGACCAGATTGGCGGGGTCTTCATTGGCGGCGGCGACAGCCAGGGCATCGGCAAGCGGGATGACCGGAGGCGGCGGTTTGCCGGCAATCGCCGCCATGTCGTCGCAGAAACGCCGCCAGCTCGCGCCATTCTCATCGCAGACATTGTAGGTCCGGCTGATCGCTTCAGGCCGCGTTCCCGCAAGGAACAACGCGTCAGCCAAATTCTCGACATAGACCAGCCCGGCATCATTCTTGTCCGCATCGCCGAAAACCGCACCGCCGGTCGCCGCAAAGGCTTCGAGCAACCGATCGCCCCATGCGCTCGCCCCGCCGAGGCCATAGACATTGGCGGGGCGGATCAATGTCAGCGGCATGCCGGTCGCAGCGGCAATCTCCAGCGCGACTTGCTCCTGTCCTTGCTTCCCGCGCCCATAGGCACCCGCCCACGGGCCGTGGCCGTCATCTTCCCGGCAGACTTGCGTCTGAATCAGCGTTCCGTACACCGCAATCGACGAAGCGACGACGGCCCGACCACCTCGCGCCGCGATAGCTGCGCAAAGATTGCGCGTCCCTTCGGCAATCACATCCCATTGCCATTGGTATCGCCCCGCAACTCCGACCGGAGCCGCGAGATGGATCGCCAGATCGCAGTCGTTGACCGCCTCGGCCACCGCCGCGCTATCGGCAAGATCGCCGTAAGCCATGCGGACGGGACCGGTCCAACTGGCAACCGGCGCCTCGCCGGGCAGCGAGAAGCTGGTCACGTCCCAGCCGTTAGACAGGAACCGCTGGACCACGCGCCTGCCGATAAAGCCAGGCCCGCCGGTGACGACAACGCGGCTCATGCGGCGACTTTCGCCATCAGCCGCTCGGCTGCGAGAATTCGGTGCACCATCGGCTCAAACGCCTCCAGTGGCATCGAATCATAATCTGGGTCGAAACTGTTCTGGTCATATTTCGCACAAAATTCGGCGGTCCGCGAAAACCACTCATGTCCGCGAAATTGATCGCGCAGGTTGCGATCCATGCCGAGGTGGTGAAAGAAATAGACTCCCTGAAAAATGCCGTGCTTTTCGACCATCCAATGGTTTTCAGGCGAAACATAGGGCTTCAGGATCGCGGCGGCGAGATCGGCATGGGCCGCCGGGGCGAGCGTGTCGCCGATGTCGTGCAGCAAGGCGCAGACGACATATTCTTCATCCCGCCCATCCCGATGGGCTCGGGTGGCGGTCTGTAGGCAATGCTCGAGCCGATTGACCGGGAATCCGCCGTGATCGTGCGCCAAAGAGCGCATTTGTACGACGATGCGGTGGGGCAGATCGGCGACAAAAGGTAAGAAGGCCTGGGTGACCAGCGCCCAGTCGTCCGCCGTGCTTTCTTCGAGCGTTCGAAATGCGGCTTGTTGGGAGCTGTCCATTGCCACTTCCTCCCGATCAAGCGATCTCGATCAATCCCGCTGCTCCCATCCCTGCCCCCACGCACATGGTGACCACAGCATATTTGATGCCGCGCCGTTTGCCTTCGATCAGCGCGTGGCCGACGCTGCGGGCACCTGTCATGCCATAGGGGTGACCAATCGAGATCGCGCCGCCGTTGACGTTGTAGATCGCCGGATCGATCCCCAACTTGTCGCGGCTGTAGAGGCACTGGCTGGCGAAGGCTTCGTTGAGCTCCCACAGGCCGATATCGCTCACTTTCAGGCCGTGGCGATCGAGCAGGCGCGGCACCGCATAGATTGGGCCTATGCCCATTTCGTCAGGCTCGCAGCCCGCAGCGGCGAACCCGCGGAACCAACCCATCGGCTCTATGCGACGACGACTGGCTTCGTCGCCTGACATCATGATGACGGTGCTGGCACCGTCGGATTGCTGGCTGGCGTTGCCCGCCGTGACATATCGACCTTCGGCTATCTTCATCCCGCCTTTGAGCACCGGCTTTAATCCTTGCAGCGATTCGAGCGTCGTCTCGGGCCGGTTGCATTCGTCGCGATTGACAAGGACCTCGACCTCGCTGGTCTGGCCACTGGCCTTGTCGGTTGCCTTCCAGATGGCCTTTAGCGGCACGATTTCGTCATCGAACTTGCCCGATGCTTGCGCGGCCGCCGTGCGCTGCTGGCTTTCAAGCGCATATTGGTCCTGCGCCTCACGGGTCACGCCATAGCGTTCGGCGACGATCTCGGCGGTTTC
>CAZAWL010000305.1:0-2327 GCA_964488705.1 uncultured Sphingopyxis sp. | reverse complement strand
CAACGCAAATGCTGCAACCATCGACCATGACTATGGTTATGATTTTGGCGGTACAGTCGGCTATGATTTCGGCGGTTTTCGCGCTGAAGTAGAAGTTGGCTATCGTCAGGCTGAAGCCGAAGGCATCAATATTGACGCAGCTGGCATCCCTGGTGGTGCTGCAGCCAATGCGACGATCTTTGGCACGCGCCGTACCAATGGTTCGGCCAGCAACCTCAGCTTCATGCTCAATGGTCTGCTCGACTTTGGTGACGATGACGGCCTTCAGGGCTTTGTCGGTGGTGGTGTCGGCGTTGCCCGTACCAGCGTAACCAACGTCTTTGCGCTGCCGCGCTGGCTCGATGATTCGGACACTGGCTTTGCATGGCAGGCCATTGCCGGCGTCCGTGCGCCGCTGAGCCGCAACATCGATGCCGGTCTGAAGTATCGCTTTTTCAACGCCGACGGCGTTGATCTGGTTGATCGCCTCGGCCGTAACGTCAACACGCGTTTCCGTTCGCACTCGATCCTCGGTACGCTGACGTACAACTTCGGTGGCGATGTGGCACCTCCTCCGCCTCCTCCGCCTCCGCCGCCGCCGCCGCCTCCGCCGCCGCCGCCGCCTCCACCCCCGCCGCCTCCGCCGCCGCCTCCGCCGGCTTGCAACAGTGGCCCGTACATCGTGTTCTTCGATTGGGATCGTGACAACATCACTGCTGATGCTGCTCAGACCCTCGACAACGCGGTGAGCGCATATGCCAACTGCCGCAACACGTCGGTGATGATTGCTGGTCACGCGGACCGTTCGGGCCGTCCGACATACAATGTCGGTCTGTCGCAACGGCGTGCAACCAATGTGCAGAACTATATGGCTGCTCGCGGTATCCCCGCCGGCGCCATGTCGACCAGCGCATTGGGCGAATCCCAGAACCGCGTGCCGACGCCCGATGGCGTCCGCAACGACCAGAACCGCCGGGTGGAAGTCACCTACGGTCCGGGTTCGGGCAGGTGATCAGCCGCAAGGCTTGATGAAGAGGGGCGGTGCCGAAAGGCGCCGCCCTTTCTTTTTGTGCTTTGTGGTGGATTTGACATTCTCTGCATCATTGCGTCCCGCTGCGGAGTGCATTGCAAATCCGCAGACCACGCGGGATCCAAATATTTGCCGCTGACCCCAATGAATCTGAAGCCCGCTTGGCGCTGGCCAGATCAGGCTGACCGTTCAATCGGGGTGGTTACATCCCCCGCGCTCAGCCGCGTCATGAGTTGTGATGGAAATGGCGTCGCGAATCGGTGCGCCGCTTCCCCTTCGAGCCATGGCTGATAATCGGACGGGTCAAGGATGACCGGCATCGCCTTTGGGTGAATGCTGCCCACCAGCGGGTTGGGCGCACAGGTCAGAAAGGCGACGGCCGGGCCTTGCGGCGTCATGCGCCACAGTCCGGCAAAGGATGATGCCTGGGTTCCGGTGACGGCGAACCACGCCTCCGCGCGGCCTTGCCCGATGATCGGCTCGGCAAAGCGGCTGAATGGCACAAGACATCGCTGCGCGGGCGTTGCCAAGGTCGATCGCCAAAACGGGCTGTCGAGGTTGCGCACATTGGTCACATATTTGGTGAGGGTAGAACCGGGGCGCTTGCCCGGCACCGTGAGCGCGACCCCCCAAGCCATCGAGTCGAGCCGCAGCGTACCGTCGTCCCTGCGGATGACGAGCGCATGACGGCGAGGCCACATGTCCGCGGCATGACCGGCAACGGGGCCGTCCCAGCCGGTATAATCGCGCCACAGGCTCAGCGCCTCCGGCACATTATGATAGTGATTGCACATAGCGCCGGCTCAGCCCGTGCGACGCGCCCCGCACCATGACAGTGCGCAAGCGCGTCCTAGGCCGTGCTCGATTTTGATCGAATCAAAATCGCGGCCCAGGGTCATTATTTTACGCGATCTGTCCGTTGCACGCATTCTGCCCCCGAGTCATTCGGTGTTTCCACCTCACTCGAAATCGCTCTAGGGCCACGGCCATGCGCAGCCGCCGTGTCAGAAGATTTCGAACAGGCCTGCCGCGCCCTGACCGCCCCCGATGCACATCGTGACGACGGCATATTTAGCGCCGCGACGCTTGCCCTCGATCAATGCGTGGCCGGTGCAGCGTGCGCCGGTCATGCCAAACGGGTGACCGATGGAAATCGAGCCGCCATTGACGTTCAGCCGGTCGTTGGGAATGCCCAGTCTGTCACGGCAATAGAGCACCTGGACGGCAAAGGCTTCGTTCAATTCCCACAGGCCGATATCGTCCATCTTGAGGTTGAACCGTTCCAGCAATTTCGGGATGGCGAACACCGGACCGATAC
>CAZAWL010000304.1:0-2330 GCA_964488705.1 uncultured Sphingopyxis sp. | reverse complement strand
GAATTGCAATATGGCACCATCCCGCAGCTCGAAGCGCAGCTGGCTGCGGCTGCCGAGGCAACGGCGGGGGCGATGCTGCGCGAGGAAGTGACTGCGGACGACATTGCATCCATCGTCAGCCGTTGGACGGGCATCCCGGTCGAACGTATGTTGGCGGGCGAACGCGAAAAGCTGATGAACATGGAAATGATCATCGGCAAACGCGTGATCGGCCAGTCCGACGCGGTTGCTGCCGTCGCAAAGGCCGTGCGCCGGTCACGCGCGGGGTTGCAGGACAGCAGCCGGCCGCTGGGCTCATTCCTCTTCCTCGGCCCGACGGGCGTCGGCAAGACCGAATTGACCAAGGCGTTGGCCGGATTCCTGTTCGACGATGACAGCGCCATGGTCCGCATCGACATGAGCGAATTCATGGAAAAGCACAGCGTCGCCCGGCTGATCGGCGCGCCGCCGGGTTATGTCGGCTATGACGAAGGCGGCGTACTGACCGAAGCGGTCCGGCGGCGTCCCTATCAGGTCGTGCTGTTTGACGAGGTCGAAAAGGCCCATAGCGATGTGTTCAACATCCTGCTGCAAGTGCTGGATGACGGCCGCCTGACCGATGGCCAGGGCCGCACGGTCGATTTTACCAACACGATTATCGTGCTGACATCCAACCTCGGCAGCCAGTTCATCGCCAATCTGGCGGACGGGGAAAGCGTGGCGAGCATCGAGCCGGAAGTGATGGAGGTCGTGCGCGGGCATTTCCGCCCCGAATTCCTCAACCGGCTGGACGAGATCATCCTGTTCCACCGGCTGGGGCAGGAACATATGGGCGGCATCGTCGATATCCAGCTCGCCCGCGTGCAAAAACTGCTGAACGACCGCAAGATCGTGCTGCACGTCAGCGACGCCGCCCGGGCATGGCTCGGCCGCGTCGGCTATGATCCGGTCTATGGTGCCCGACCGCTCAAGCGCGCGGTCCAGCGCTATGTGCAGGACCCGCTGGCCGACAAATTATTGAGCGGCGATGTGCCTGATGGCGCCACGGTGACGATGGACGAAGGTGACGGTGCGTTGCTGATCAGCGTCGCCTGACGCGCCGCGCAGGACAAAGGCGCAAAGCAGCGGGCAAGCGTCAGTTGCTGCGCTGGCGCGTCGTCCCTTCGTCGACCATCTTGCGCGCGTTATAATTGCCATTTTCGGTGATAACGCGCCATTCAGCCACCGTACGGCAGACGCGCCCGCGCTTGATCAGAGAGCCGGTGACGTCGACACGGCGACACACCACGCGTTGGTCAGCAGCGGCATCGGGGGCGGTATCGGCCGATGGTGGCGACGGCGCGGTCGTGTCGGACTGAAGCGTCAGGGCATAGGCGGGCGCCGCTATCGCTACCCCGACGCATATCAAAGCAATTGCACGCATCATGTCCTCCTGTCGGCACCGGCGACGTTATTGGCCGCCGCCCTTGGTCGTGCCCTCTTCCACCATTTTGCGGGCATTGCTGTTGCCGTTTTCGGTGATGCGCCGCCACTCGGCGACAGTGCGACACACCCGCCCGCGTTTGATCAGCGAGCCGGTTACATCGACTCGGCGGCAAACCACCCGTTCATCGCCGTCCTGGCGCGCGGCCGTGTCAGCCGGAGGAGCAGGTTCAGAGTTCTGCGCCATCAATGTTTGCGCGGGCAGCGCAGCGAAGGCGGCAATCATGGCAATAGCTATCAAGCGCATGGTAACCTCGGTCAAATGGAGAGCCTAATGGTATCAACGAAGCGGTACGGCGACAAGCATGCTTCGCATCCTCAGCGATTCAGCCCGGCTGCATCTGCGGCGGCATAATAGCGGGCAATGATGTCCTGTTCCTGAACCGACAAATGCGGGTTCCACACATCGAAAATCAGCACGGCACGCAACGCGTCACTGTCGTTCCACGCTTCATGTTCGATTGTGTCATCAAAGGCAAAGGGGCGCCCCTCGACCCATTCGCGGGTCTCGTTGCCGACGCGAAATCCGCAACCCGCCGGCACTATCAACGGCAGGTGGATAATTGCGCGACTGTTGGTGACGCCGGTGTGCGGCGGAATGCGCGTCTTGGGACGCAACAGCGAGAAAAAAACATTGGGGGCTCGCGCCGGAATATGTGCGCTGGGGAGCGCCGAAATGGCCGCTGCGGTCGCAGGGCAGCGTTCGATGACGGGCGTGTTGGGCACACCATATTCCCACAGGAAGCATGCCCCCCAGTCGAGCTTGTGGTCGAGAGCGGTCCATTTGCTTTCCTGCGTCCCCTTTTCAAGCTGTACATAGGACCTGAGTGCCGCGGCACCGCCGTCTAGCAGCGCCTCGAGTTCCTCGC
>CAZAWL010000303.1:0-2333 GCA_964488705.1 uncultured Sphingopyxis sp. | reverse complement strand
CAGGGGGCCACGGGTTCGAATCCTGTAGCCGGCACCAGTGTATCGGTGGCGACTATGCTTCAGGCGCGGAGCACCAAGCCATAATCCATCAGGCGGCGCGTTACCTCTTCGGCATGGGCAAATTCCAGCTCTGCCAAAGCAAATACCTCCCCCGACAGTGCCCGTCTGACCGCATCTTCGCACCCGGCCGCGAAGTTGAGCTCGCCGCCCGGTGCGATTACGCACAGCGCCTCGCCATCCTGCGCGATGCGATATTGCGCCATTGGCGCCCGCACAAAGTGGTCACTGTCGGCAATGGTGCGTCGCGCCTGTGTAATCGTCTGCCGATTCAGCGCAGCGCGGGTGCGGATATGGTCATCGACCATCAGGTCCATTGCCGGGTCGAGCCGCATCTCCTGCGCCAAATGCTGCCCCAGCGCGACAAGCATGTCGCGTGCAGCAGCCCGGTCGAAACCCTCCGTCGCATAGCCGGGCGGCAAGGAACGGCGAAATGCCGGTTCACGAAGCGCGACCTCGGACACCGCCTCGAGGATGAGGTCGGCCCATGTCTTGTTGATGAGGCCAACGGTAATGTGCAGGCTCGCCGCGTCACCCGCCGTCGATGCGTCATGCATCATCCCGCGCGGCACATAGAGGCAATCGCCGGCATCCAGCGTAAATTCTGCCCGCAAATCCCCCACGGCATGCGCCGATGACTGATAATGTTCGCCACGGAATGGGAGGCCGAGCGGCACACCGTATAACCGCCAGTCCTTCTTTCCCTGCACCTGAATGACGAACACGTCATGATTGTCGAAATGCGTCCGAAAACCCTGCTCGCCGGGCGGCGTCAGATAGAGGTTTGTCTGGAGGTGGCAGGAAAATACATGTTCCAGACCGTGACACAGCTCGCCCAGCGTGGGGACAATGCGTTGGGCTTGGTTGAGGATGATGGTCGCGCCGTCACGATAATGGCGCGCGACCGCGCCACGATCCACAAAGCCGCCATTGTCGATATAGCTCGACTGGTCGATGCTATCGCGACCGGCATGGGCCAGCACCAGATCGCCTTCGCGCAAATCGGTGCTGGTCACAATCTCGTCGACGTCGTCAATCGTGACAAGGCCATCGAACCGGTGCGGGTCCGCTGTCGTCGAAAGCAGGTAATCCTGCTCGAAAACGTCGTCGAGAAAACCCGCCGCCCTTTCGCCCAGCAGCGCAAACAACGGGTCAGCCCGCCAGTGTGACAATAAGGTCATTCGGTGTCTGTCAGTCGTAGCCTATCGGCCGGAACAACTCAGCAGCGACGCCCACGCCCACCCGGATCGCGATAGGTGCCCGAATCGCTGTCGGAACAGCTGCGCACGCGGCCGCGCCCGCGCCCGGCACCGTCGGACGGATCACTGTCGGTGATACCCGTATTGCCGCCACGACCGCGGCCGGCCGTATCCGACGAATCGCTGTCGGTGAGGCCGGTGTTGCCGCCACGGCCACGACCGGAGCCATCACTCGGGTCGCGGTCGGTTACGCCTGTATTGCCGCCGCGGCCGCGGCCAGCGCCATCGCTGGGATCGCGGTCGGTGACGCCGGTGTTGCCGCCGCGGCCACGCCCGGCCTGATCCGACGAATCGCTGTCGGTGATGCCGGTGCCGCCACGTCCGCGCCCTGCCCCATCGGACGGGTCACGGTCGGTAATGCCCGTGTTGCCGCCGCGGCCGCGATTGGCGCCGTCGCTCGGATCACGGTCAGTGATGCCGGTGCGGCCATAACCCGCGCGGTCATTCGCGTCGCTGTCGGACCGGCCGGTATAATTTTGCGCTTTGGCCTCGCCGCTGATGAACAGGCTCGCGCCGCCAATAACGGCGGCCCCGCCCGCGACGCTCGACAAAAACGAACGGCGATTGAGTGGTTTCTTATCAGACATGCCATCCCCCTCATGCAATCAGATCATCTGCGCAAACTACAGCTGTAAAGCTGTCATGGCGATGAACGATGCCAGCGGTTATTGCACAGTTTGGCCGATCCGCAATTGGATAAATTCGCCATTGCCTGATCATGATTATTATTAGGAATGCTTTGCATTATCGCAAAGCCCGCCGGACGATCGCAATTATTGTCAGCGCCGCCACCGTCGCGGCTGCGTCGGCCAAGAGGTCCAGCCAGTCGCTGCTGCGCCCCAGCGCCGGGATGGCCTGCACGATCTCGATCAATGCACCAAAACCCAGCATCCCCAGCAATATGCGGCGCATCGATGCAGCCGGATAGGCAAGGCAGCACAGGGTGGTCAGGACGAGGAAGGCCAAAATATGCTGCACCTTGTCATTCGGCGCGCCCGCTGGGGCCGGCGGCATTGG
>CAZAWL010000302.1:0-2343 GCA_964488705.1 uncultured Sphingopyxis sp. | reverse complement strand
ATCGATGACGAAGGGACGCCCACGGCGCGTACCGTCCTGATCGAAGATGGCGTGCTGCGCGGATATATGCAGGACCGGTTGAATGCACGTCTGATGGGCGTCGAACCGACGGGCAACGGGCGCCGCGAAAACTATGCGCACGCCCCCATGCCACGCATGACCAACACCTTCATGCTGCCGGGCGGGGACGAACCCGACGCGTTGATGAGCCGGGTCAAGGACGGCATTTACGCCACCAGCTTTGGCGGCGGACAGGTCGACATCGTATCGGGCAACTTTACCTTTTCCTGCACCCAGGCCTGGCGTGTGCGCAATGGCAAGCGCGCCGAACCGATCAAAAATGCAACGCTGGTGGGTTGCGGTCCGCAGGTCATGCAGCGCATCATCGGCATCGGCAACGACCTCGCGCTCGACGAAGGTATTGGCGTCTGCGGCAAGGGCGGGCAGAGCGTGCCCGCCGGCGTCGGGCAACCCACGCTGTTGATTGACGGCATCACCGTTGGCGGCACGGCAAACTGACAAAGAGGATAGCGCCATGGCAGAATTCAGCGACAGCCTGAACGGCGATCACCGCGCGTTCATCGGCAAACAGCCGATCTTCTTTACCGCCACCGCCGCATCCGACGGACGCATCAACCTGTCACCCAAGGGCTATGATGCATTCCGCATCCTGTCCGACCGGCAGGTCGCCTATCTCGATCTGGGCGGGTCGGGCAATGAAACCCACGCCCACCTGTCGGCTGACGGGCGCATCACCATCATGTTCTGTGCGTTCGACCGGACCGCGCTGATCCTGCGCATCTATGGCCACGGCCGCGCGGTATTGCCGCAGGATGCCGACTGGGCCGACCTCGCCGCGCATTTCACGCTGTTGCCCGGTACCCGCCAAATTTTTGTGATCGATGTCGACAGCGTGCAGACCAGTTGCGGATGGGGCGTGCCGTTCATGACGCTCGAACGCGAACGGCACACGCTGGCCAAATATCACGCCCAGTCCGACCCCGAACAATGGGTCGCAAAATTTCAGGGCCGTACCCAGAGCATCGATGGCCTGCCGACCCGGCCCACCGACCGTTATATCGCCGGCGATGCGGACGCCACCGCCGATTAAGCTTGCAGCGCGATGAGCCTGATCGAGCTGGCGCGCTTTGCCAACAGCCATGACGCCGCGCTGGCCCGCGGCCGGCTGGAATCCGTCGGCATACCGGCCTTTGTCTTTGACGACGCCATGAATATTGGCGAGGGCGTCGGCTTCCTCATCCCCGCCCGGTTGATGGTGCTGGCTGATGACCGCGCCGACGCGCTGGCCATTTTGGCGGATGTGCCCGAGTGCAGGTGACCGTCGCCAGCTATAATATCCACCGCGCGATCGGCCTCGATCGGCGGCGCAACCCCGAACGCATCCTGTCGGTGCTGCACGAAATCTCGGCCGACATCGTCGCGCTGCAGGAGGCGGACCGGCGTTTTGGCCGCCGCGCCAGCGCCCTGCCGATCCAGATGATCGACGACCATAGCGATTATCGGGCGATCACACTCGACACCCGGCCGGACAGCATTGGCTGGCACGGCAATGCCATGCTGGTGAAAGCCACCGTCCATGTCCGGTCGACCGGCGTCATTCCGCTGCCGACACTGGAGCCGCGCGGGGCCATTTACGCCGATGTCGAAATAGGCGGGCGCCCGCTGCGCATCGTCGGTATGCACCTCGACCTGTCGGGAGTCCGGCGGCGCCAGCAATTGCGCACGATTTTCGCGCATCTGGGGACACTCGCGCCAATGCCGACGATATTGATGGGTGACCTTAACGAATGGTCGCTGCACGGCGGGGCGTTGCGGGCCTGCCCCGCCGACTATCGGGTGCTGACACCGGGGCGCAGCTTTCACACACGGCGGCCGGTGACCCAGCTCGACCGCATCATCGTGTCGGCGGAATGGGAACTCGAACAAACCGGCGTGCACCACAGCGCGCTCGCCGCCCATGCATCGGACCATCTGCCCGTCTGGGCCAGGCTGCATCTGCCGACCACTGCCTGAAAATCAGGCAGCGCCCTTCGCGGGCGCACAAAAATATATCCCTGCCCGATGCTGCGGCGGCATGACGACCGGGCAAAACGCCGTCCGGCCCGTCCTCCACCCATTTGGCACAGCGGTTGCATTGCAACTTGGCGGACCTTTTCATCAACCGCCAATCAGGGGGGCGCATGCAACTCATCATTGCCATCATCAAACCATTCAAGCTCGACGAGGTGCGCGAAGCACTGACCGCGCTCGGCATCAACGGCATGACGGTCAGCGAAGTCAAAGGTTTCGGGCGGCAAAAGGGCCAGACCGAAATCTATCGCG